>JAFPBJ010000182.1 GCA_017390525.1 Lachnospiraceae bacterium
AAAAATATATTATAATATAATATATAAATAGAATAATATATACAAACGAGGTACTTATGTTAAATATTTTAATTAACGATAAAAGCGAGAAGGTTAAAGCAAAGTTATCACAGTATGAAAGTTATGTGTCAGATTATTTTGACGATGAGTATGAGGATGCTTGGTTTGAGGACGATTATGTAAAAAAGTTAATTAAGGAAATAGATGACACAGAGATGTTACCGGATGGAACGTTGTATAATAGTGCTTTAGGTGGGATTGTTAAGTCTCAACTATCATCAGGAGTAAAAGGGTTGATTTTGCTTTACAAAACCGATTGTAAAATAAATGGTGACAGATTAGGAGACAACTGTTGGAAATATGTTATGGAAATCGCTGAAAAAAAGGATATTTATTTAGTGTTACGTCATATACCAGAGTTACCTGCCAATTTTAGTGCTTATTTGGAAAATAGTAACAAAATTATTAATCGTTCAGAATATATTTCAGCATTCATAAGGTTGGTGGGTTAATGGTTACATTAAGTTTAAATTCAAAAAGATTTAGTTGCAAGATTGAACTAAAGGAAAAAGTTACTTTCGTTGTTGGAAACAGTGGACAAGGTAAAACAGAGATGGTTAGGAGACTAAGTAGTAATAGTTCATCTAAACATGTTACTGTATCGGATGGATTTCATTATGAGGTATTAACATACAAGAGATTTAGTGATAGTTGCAATGCTGCTTTAAGACATATATTAAATGAAAACAATATGGAACTAAATACCTTTCAGCATTTAAAGGAAGATGAAAAAAAAGGATACTATTTTAAGTATTGGAAAGACAGTCTTAATTTTCCTTTTAGTAATTCAATTTTGATTATTGATGATGAAGATTTCGTGGATTCTTTTGAGTTTGAAGCTTTTTTTAATAGTGATTGTTCTAATTATTATTTAATTATTAATAGATTACATCTAGACAAAATCGGTTATTCAGTTTCCGAGGTCTATAATTATAAAGTAGATGGGACAAATCACTTTTTAGAGAAAAGATATACTTTACCAACTATAGTGCAAAAGGATTTTGATTATATAGTGACAGAAGGGATAGGGTCTGATTATATTTTTTTTAAAAGCATGTTTGGAGAAAAAGTAATCAATCCTACTTTTAATGGAAAACTCAAATCAGGTGGAAGAACAAATGTAGCAAGAATGATTGAAGCAAATAAGGAAGTTTTTAAGCAGAAAAAAATTCTTATTTTAATTGATTATGTTGCTTTTGGGGCTAATTATGCATCTTTGTTAAAGATATGCAATGAAGTATCAGTTCAGTTCTGCATAAAAAGCCATTATCAATCCTTTGAATACTTGCTTTTATGTTCCAATATGATTCATGACAAAGAGCTGCAAGAATATGTTGAAAAAAATCGATTAAGGTTTCATAGCTTAGAGAGTCTTTATACATACAGATTGAAAGAAATAACAAAAGACACGTTACTAAGCTATAAAAAAGAGGCAACTAAATTCTCTGTATGTTATTACAAGAAGTGTTGCTCAAATGTAAATTATCAAGAATTTGATTGTAAATTACGGTTAAATTATTATAAGAAAAATAAGTTTGTAGAGCTTTTTAGAGATACGAAATTTTCGGATTTTTTAGATTTACAAGAAAATAGGAAAGAATAAAAGAAGCAAATCACTGTTTGGGTGATAGGCTTCTTTTATTTTTAAGAAAAATTGCAAAAGAATACTTCGAATTTGTACTATTTTGTTGTATAATAGTTACAAATGTCGGTTTTATTATATAAAACGACAAAATATTCGATACAGTTAAGAAAGGGTGGGGGCTTATGGAATATGATGAAAAGAAATTTAAAGAAAGTGCCAATAAAAAGGCAAAGATAGTTTGGTTTATTTTTGCTCTGATTCTTACAGGCTCTTATGCTACCGAGGTGAAAAGTGGAAGCTATAGTATGAGTCAGTACATAGGATTTTTATTACTGTGTTGGCTTCCTTTTATTGCAGGATTAATTTTTTTAAAAATAAAAGGAAAAGCTACTTCCTATTACAAGGATGTAGTAGTAATAGGATATGGAATCTTTTATACCTATGTTTTACTTACCACGAATTCGGTAATTGCCTTTATTTATATTCTTCCTATTACCAGTATGTTAGTGTTATTTAAGGATAGGAATTTTATGATTCGGTGTGGAATCGCTAATTTTGCAGTGGTGTTATTGAATGTAATTTATAAGCTTTCCGCAGGGGTGATTAATCAGGTAGAGACAAAGGAATATTACATACAGTTATCCTGTGTCATTTTACTTTATGTATGTTATGTACTTTCTATTGACCATTTGCACTGGGCAGATGGAACCTTGACGAATTCTATTAAGGATGATTTAAAACGAGTGATTACTACAGTAGGTCAGGTAAAGGATGCTAGTAATACCATTGTAAATGGAATTACTGTTGTTCGTGAGCTGGCTGTTGAAAATAAGCAAGGTGCTGGAGTAGTAGTAGATGGGATGAAGGAATTGTCCCAGAAAAATGAGGTGCTTCATAATAGCACTATGTCCTCTATGGATTTAACCACCAAGATTAATACTCAGGTGAAAAATGTGGGAGATATGGTTGAAGAAATGGTGAACCTAATTAAGGAATCAGCAGAACACTCTTATCACAGCTCAGAGGAATTAACAGATGTAGTGGCTACTACAAACCATATGGCACGGCTTTCAGCGGAAGTAGAAAAGGTATTAACAGAATTTAAAGAGCAATTTGAAACAGTGAAGCTACAAACGGGAACCATTAAGGATATTAACTCCCAAACGAATTTACTTTCCTTAAATGCATCCATTGAAGCAGCAAGAGCAGGAGAGGCAGGAAAGGGCTTTGCTGTAGTAGCAGATGAGATTCGTAACTTAAGTACAGAGACTAAGGATTGTTCAGACCAGATTATGACAGCACTAGAACATTTAGAGCAAACCTCAGAGAAAATGACTCAGTCTATTATTGAAACACTAGAGTTGATTCAGGTTACTATGGAAAAGGCAACAAAGGTAAACGAAAGTGTAGAACGAATTACAGATGACTCTAAGCAAATGGAGCAAAATATTCGTAAGGTAGATTCTGCTATGATTGAGGTAGAAGATTCTAATCGCAAAATGGTAGATAATATGAGACAAATTTGCGAGGTTATGGAGGTAATGACAGCTTGTATTGACAATTCAGAGGATACTACCAAAACAATCCTAAGCAAATATGCGGAGACTGCCTATAACATTGATAATATTGAAGCCATTGTGGGTGGCTTAATGGAAAATTTAGGTACAGGCGGTTTTATGGGAGTGCAGGATGTAAAGGTTGGAATGAAGGTTGCGCTCCTTAATAAGAGTAAAGAAAATGGTTTCGTTACAGAACATATGGGAGAGGTCTTAGAACAAAGGGATCATGAGCTTACCTTATCTATAAATTTATCAAAACAGCCGCTTGATTTGGATTATAAAAATAATACCTATTGTCTACGCATTGTGGTAGAAAATATTTTATACCAATGGGATATGGTAAAACCAATTTGGGTAAAGGGTGAAGAAAATAAGAAGATTACGATTAGAGTAGAAGGTAATCCAGCGGTAACCAACCGAAGAAAATATGCTAGATTACCACTTAATAATCCTTGCACCATTACTTTGGTAGATACCAATGAAACCTATGAAGGAAGAATGATTAACTTAAGTGCCAATGGTTTTGCATTTTCTGTAAAGAATAAAGAATTTTTAAATGCAATCAATCAAAAAATTTCTATTCATATTACCAATTTTGCTTTATCCTCTATTGAAAGCATAGATGCTAGAATTATTCGTTGTACCAATAATGAAGGCATTTATATTGTAGGCTGTAGAATGCCAGAGGATAATAGAGAAATCTATGAATATGTAAAAGAAAATTATGATGGAAACTAATTGTGAAATAAGGTAGAAGAAAATTTCTTTTACCTTATTTCTTTTTTTGAGCCTTTGCATATACTAATCAGTAACAAATAAAAAGTAGGTGTATAATGGAAAGTATTTCTACATATTTTACATCAATTCTACTATACAAAACCCCTAATGCAGTAGCACAGATTATGGGGAACAGAAATTATCAAGAGCTAAATGGAGTGGCGCGCTTTTATGAGACAGCTTTTCCAGGGATTCTTATGGAGCTCACCTTGTTTGGGCTTCCTACGAAGAATGAAGAGCATACGTTTGAATTTTTTGGTTTGCATATTCATGAAATTGGAAACTGTCAGCTCCCCTTTAATCAAACGGGGGAACATTATAGTAAGGAAATGAGAAAGCATCCTATGCATAGTGGCGATTTGCCTCCTGTGATAGCTCAGGAAGGCTATAGCTTTATGAGTGTTTATCTTCCGCAGCTTACCATAGAAGAGGTGATGAATCGCTCTATTATTGTGCACAGAAACCCCGATGATTTTACCACTCAACCCTCAGGGGATTCTGGAGAAAAAATAGGCTGTGGAGTGATTCGTGCAGTGTAGGTGAGAGTCGGTGGTTGAAGATAAGAAAGAAATTTGTTATCATAAAAAAGAACTATAAATAGTTCTTTTTTTATATAGTAAGAAGCTAAGGAGAATTTGAAAAAGTGAGGATTAGAAATTGAATGTAACACTTTCATTATCGGAATCTTGTTTAAATGAAATCATAAATCACTACCATTTTTCGCCTAGTGATAAAAAGGAGCTAATCCAGCTGTATGAGGAAATCAACCCTTATTTAGATGGGAGCTTTGATTATAAAATCGTAACGAAAAAAGGTGTCATAAAGCAGATAGAAAGGGAGCAATGTGTGATTGTCATTGCCTCCCTTTCTAAGCAAATAGATGATTTACAAAATAAGCTACAAAAGCAAGGAGAAATGCTAAAGGCATATATGCTAGATTGCCTTGCCTTGGAATTATTAAAGGCTTTTTATGAAAAAATTGGACAATATATAAGGGAGAAAGAACAGTATTGTTTAGAGAAGCTGGATTTTATTGGAGAAGAGTATCCATTAGAGCTTTTAGAGGAAATATTTACCTATGTAAAACCGAAAAATGTGCGTTATAATAAAGGGTATCAGCTAATACCACATAATTCGGTGGTTTTTGTTGCAAATTTGATTGAAAAGGAAAAGGCAAAAAATCAAGGCTTTCATATATGTGAGCATTGTAAGGCCGAGAAGTGTGAATACAGAAAAAGCCTTGGAAGCTTTGTTGACAAAGGGTTGGAATAAAATTATAATGAGATGATATAAAAGAAAAAGAGATGGAGTGAAAGTAACGTGAAGGATAAAAAAATAGTTGGTAAAATAATACTAGTTATGGTTTGTTGTGTTTTATGGCTGGATGCTTTTACTGTTCAAACTATTTTTGGAGCAGATACAAATAAAACTGGTGTGATTATTGTACATTGGTATGAGTATGGCAGATATAATAATGAATATTTTGAAGTGCCAATAGATGGAAGTGTGGATTTAAGAAAAGAAATTCAATCCATTTGTGATTTTGCAAAGGACAAGGGAACAAAGGATAAACCGGTACAAATTACATTTCCAAGAGGTACCTTTATGGTATCCAATTCCATTGTATTATATTCTAATGTTAGAATTACAGGCTATGGAAATAATGTAAATGGAACGGTATTTCGTGTGTCAGGTAATAAGCCTAATCCTTTTTTTATTAACGGAAAATATGGAATTGGGAAGGATCAGGGAGCCGCAGGCTATTATGAAAATATAGCTGGGACAAGGCTTGCAGCTTGTAATATTATAATTGAAAAAATTTATTTTGATAAAAGTCGAATTATGTCTATGAGTCAGGGAAACAATATTGTATTACAGAATCTAACAGGAAGTGGTTTAGCCAAAACACATGAAATTGAGGTGTGTGCCTGCGAAGATGTAACCATTAGAAATTGTGTGTTTAATGGTGGAACTCTTAAAAATATTGCACAAAGTAAGGCGGGGGAAATGCTAGGTTGCTTTGAAATCATTCAGTTAGATGTAAATACTAGCAAGGCGTTTCCTTATTTTGGATATTACAATGGTGATAGTATCGGTGGGGAATACTATTATAGGACCAATAAAAATATTACCATTGAGAACTGCAGATTTACTAATGTGTTTGTAGGAGTAGGAAGTCATGCCTATTCTCCTAATATTGCACAAGAAAATATACAAGTAAGAGGCTGTAAATTTTACCGTTGCTTTGTGGCAGGGGTGAAATTTAAACATGTAAATAGCTTTTCTGTGTCTGGTTGTAAGTTTGAAGAGTGCAATCGCGGCATATATTATGATGGAAACGTTAATAAAACTCCAAATGAAACAGGAATGTCGGACTTTGACATTATGAATCAAACGATTAACACAGATAAATATACCAAGGTGCGAAATCAAAATATTAAACAGACTCAAATTGAAATTTCAGGTAATCAGTTTAAAAATGTGAATAGTAACATTTATGTACATCAATTTCAATCTGGAAGAAATACCATGTTAGATTATGCCCTCGTACAAAATAATAAGCTGGAATTTAATCAAAACTTTAAAAATGCAAAAAATTTAATTGTAAATTATAATCGCTATGCAAATGATAATACAAAAGTTGATTTAGCAGATCGTCTTAAAATTAAGGTAAATTATAAAACCACAGGATGGTATGATGATACTTTGCATAATCAGTCAAAAGGCGTGATGAAATACTAAGAAAGGTACTATAAATAATGCAAATAAAAGAATATTTAAAGAGTCATACACTTATTACAGATGGTGCCATGGGTACTTATTTTGACTCCATAAAAACAGATTCAAAGCAAAGAGTAGAGGAAGCAAATGTAACCAATCCAGATATAATTAAATCCATACATTTGGAGTATATTAAAAGTGGGGCAAAGCTTATTCGTACCAATACCTTTGATACAAATTTGGGACATTTTGATAGTGAAGAGAAAGTAAAAGAAAATATTACCTGTGCCATTGAAATTGCCAAACAAGCAGTAAAGGAAAGTAAAGAGGAAGTGTTTATTGGAGCCTCAATTGGCCCAATTCGTTTGGAAAATGATATGTCTCAGGCTGATGTTCTTAAGGAGTATCAGTTTATTTGTGATACCTTTTTAAGCTTAGGAGTAGACATTTTTGTATTTGAAACCTTTGCAGAGCTTGATATTATTAGGAAAATTACTGCCTATGTAAAAGAAAAAAATAATGCTGCGTTTATTTTAACCCAATTTACAGTAAACAAAACAGGTTACACTCCAAAGGGAATCAGTGTGGCTCGGCTTGTAAGAGAATGTAGCAGTGATGAACATATTGATGCATATGGACTAAATTGCGGTATTGGAGCAGCCCATTTGTATCAGCTATTAAAGAAAATCGAATTTCCAAATGATAAGTTTGTCTCAGCTCTACCGAATGCTAGCTACCCAACCCTTGGAAGAGGAGAATTTATTTATTCGGATAATACAGAGTACTATATTAATAAGCTAAAAAAAATTGCTGGACTAGGAATTGATATTATTGGAGGCTGTTGTGGAACGAGCCCAAGCTATATCAAAATGCTTACAGATAAGGTGGGCGAAGAAAAAAGAGAGAAAAAGAATGTGGCTTCTTCAAAGGAAGAAAAAGAGACAAGAATTCAATATGTACAAAATGAGTTTATCCAAAAGCTAGAACGAAAAGAAAAGGTGTTTGTAGTGGAGCTTGATCCACCTTTTGGAGCGCAGGTAGATAAGGTAATGGAGGGCGCTTACGAGCTAGTAAAGGCCAACGTAGACATGATTACCTTATCAGATTCCCCTCTTGCAAGGCCAAGAGCTGATTCTGTACAAATTGCTACCAAAATCAGCAATGAGTTAGATATACCAGTGATGCCACATATTACCTGTAGAGATAAAAATATCATTGGACTTCATTCTACCATACTTGGAGCACATATTAATGATTTAAGAAACCTTTTAATTATTACTGGAGATCCTGTGCCAAGAAGTGACCAAGAAATGATTTCTAATGTATACGATTTTAATTCCATTCGTTTTATGAAGTATATAAAGGAAATGAATCAGGAATATTTTGGACATGATCCTATGTATTATGGAGGAGCACTGAATCACAATTTGCCTAATTTAGACAAGGTAGTGGAACGAATGAAAAAGAAGCAAAAGCAGGGAGCATCCTATTTTTTAACGCAGCCAATTTACTCCAAAGAGGATGTAGAAAGGATTGCATACATAAAAACAAAAATAGATGCACCAATTCTTTGCGGAATTATGCCTCTTGTTAGTTACCGAAATGCGTTATTTATGCAAAATGAAATGCCTGGAATTAAAGTGCCAGATGAGGTAGTTGCCCTTTATCATAAGGATATGGAACGAAAGGAAGCCGAAGCGGTGGCAATTAATCTTTCACTTAAGATTGCAAAGGAGCTAGAGCCAGTTTGCGATGGCTATTATTTTATGGTGCCATTTCAGCGAGTAAACTTAATTACTACTATAATGAATGAGATGAGAAAATAAAAAGAATGGAGCAAGGTATAGAGTATGACAAAACAACAATTTCTGGATTTAATTAAAAATGGTCCCATTATTTTAGATGGAGCAACTGGAACGAATTTACAAAAAGCAGGAATGCCAACAGGAGTTTGTCCAGAGCAATGGATTCTAGACCATAAGGATGTACTGCTTCAGCTACAAAAAAGCTATAAAGAAGCAGGCTCTAAAATTGTATATGCCCCAACCTTTTCTGGAAATCGTATTAAGCTAGAGGAATATGGCTTAGAACAAGAGATTAAAAAAATTAATACAGAATTGGTAAAATTATCCAAGGAAGCTATGGGAGAGGATGGATATGTAGCTGGAAATATTACTATGACAGGAGAACAGCTTTATCCAATGGGTAGTCTCTCTTTTGAAGAATTGGTAGATATTTATAAGGAACAGGCTGGCTATATGATAGAGGCAGGGGTAGATTTATTTGTAGTAGAAACTATGATGAGCCTTGCAGAAACCAGAGCTGCAGTAATTGCCATAAAAGAAATTTGTGATTTGCCTGTTATGGTTAGTATGACTTATAACGAGGACGGAAGAACTTTATACGGAACGGACCCTGAGACAGCAGTCGTAGTGCTTCAAAGTCTAGGAGTAGATATGATAGGGACAAACTGTTCTACAGGACCAAAGGAAATGGTAGAAATATTAAAGAAAATGCGTCCATATGCCAATGTTCCATTATTTGCCAAACCAAATGCAGGACTTCCGGAGCTGGTAGACGGAGAAACCGTATATCAAATGACTCCAGAGGAATTTGCCTCTTTTGGTGTGGAATTAGTAAAAAATGGTGCGGCAGTGGTAGGTGGCTGCTGTGGTACTACACCAGCTCATATGAAAGCATTATATGAAGCTATAAAGGATATGGAGGTACCAGAGGTAAATAAAGAGTACAAACGTGCCCTTGCTTCGGAAAGAAAAACGTTAGATATTGATATCAATGGAAGATTTCTTGTAGTAGGAGAACGAATTAACCCTACAGGAAAGAAAAAATTGCAGGAACAGCTTAGAGAAGGCAATTTAGAATTAGTACTAGAAATGGCAGAAAGTCAAGAAGAAAATGGTGCTGATATTCTTGATATTAATATGGGGATGAACGGGATTGACGAAAAAGAAATGATGCTAAAAGCAATGCATGAGGTTGCAAGAGCTGTAAATCTACCTTTATGTATTGATTCAAGTCATGTAGATATTATAGAAGCAGCCTTAAGAGAATATCCAGGTAGGGCATTAATTAATTCTATTTCCTTAGAGTCAGGGAAGTTTGAACCATTAATTCCGATTGCAAAAAAATACGGAGCAATGTTTGTGTTACTTCCATTATCGGATAAAGGCTTGCCAGAGAATTTACAAGAGAAAAAAGAGATTATTCATACAATTTTAGAGGAAGCCTTAAGACAAGGCATTCGAAAAGAAGATATTATTGTGGATGGATTAGTGGCGACCATAGGTGCCAATAAAAATGCGGCCTTAGAAACCTTTGAGACCATTCGATACTGTAAGGAGGAGCTAGGACTTTGTACCATTTGTGGACTTTCTAACATCTCCTTTGGTTTACCAGAACGCTCCTTTGTAAATAGTGCCTTTGTAACCATGGCGATTCAAGCGGGACTTACTATGGCAATTGCCAATCCTTCTCAGGAGCTTTTAATGAATAGCGCCTTTGCTTCGGATTTATTATTAAATAAAGAGGAGTCTGACCTTCGCTACATTAATCGAATGAACGGAAGAAAATTCGAAATTGGTGTTACTACCAAAGGAAAGGCAGAGGTGAAAGAGGAAGCAAAGGATAAAGTATTTGAAGTAGTGGTAAAAGGAAATAAATCCAATGTGTTAAAGGAAGTAGATCAAGAGCTTGCTAAAGGTACAAAGCCAGAGGACATTATTAATACCATGCTGATTCCTGCCATTAATCATGTAGGAGAGCTGTTTGATCAGCAGATTTATTTTCTTCCTCAGCTTATATCTAGTGCAGAGACGATGAAAATTGCCATTGAATATTTAGAGCCAATGATAAAAAGAGAAGAAAATAAAGAAGAAATGGCAACCATTGTAGTGGCTACAGTGGAAGGGGATATTCATGACATTGGAAAAAATTTAGTGGTTTTAATGCTAAAAAATTATGGCTACAATGTGATTGATTTAGGAAAGGATGTTCCAAAAGAAGTAATCATAGAGGCAGCAAAAAAACACAACGCTAAGATTATTGGATTGTCTGCATTAATGACTACAACCATGATGCGAATGAAGGATGTAGTTGAATTGGCAAGAAAAGAGAAGCTACCAGCCAAAATTATTATTGGTGGCGCTGTTATTACTCAAAGCTTTGCTGATGAAATAGGTGCCGATGGCTATTCTAAGGATGCAGCAGATGCAGTAAAATTAGTACAAAGATTATTAAAGGAAGAATAAAGTTATGGCGAAAATTGATTTAATTATTCCAACCTATAAACCAGATAGCAGCTTTGATACCATGCTAAGACGAATGGCAAAACAAACCGTTTCTTTGAATCGTATTATTATTATGAATACAGAAGAAGAATTTTTTCATAGTGAGGCAGTAAAGGAGCTTCCTAACGTGGAGGTAGTTCATATCAAACAAAAGGAGTTTGACCATGGTGGTACGAGACATCAGGGGGCTATGATGTCAGATGCAGAGTTTGTGTTATTTATGACGCAGGATGCTATGCCAAAGGATAGTAAATTAGTAGAGCATTTGTTAGGGGCGATGGAGGATTCTAAGGTATCAGTAGCTTACGCAAGGCAGGTGGCAGATCCGAAAAAAAGTCCTATGGAAGCCTTTATTAGAACCTTTAACTATCCAAAGGAAAGTAGGGTAAAATCCTATGAGGATTTAGAAACCTTAGGAATTAAGACCTTCTTTTGCTCTGATGTTTGTGCACTTTATAGAAAAAGTAGTTACATTTCTTTAGGAGGCTTTCCTCTTCGTACTATTTTTAATGAGGATATGATTATGGCATCAAAAATGATTGAAGCGCATGAAAAGGTTGCTTACGTTGCAGAGGCAGTGGTGCTTCATTATCATGATTATACTCCTAAGCAGCAGCTTAAGCGTAATTTTGATTTAGCCGTATCTCAGCAAATGTATGGAGGCTTGTTTTTAAAGGTGAGCTCTGAAAGTGAAGGCATTAAAATGGTTTTAAAGACAGCAGGCTTTTTAGTGAAAACAGGAAGAATTCATTTGCTGCCTAAGCTAGTAATTCAAAGTGGTGCAAAATTTATTGGCTATAAATTGGGAAGAAATTATGAACGATTGTCCCAAAAACAAATTAAAAAGCTTACATCAAGTCCAAGCTTTTGGGAGAGTAAATAAATAAAGTGTTGTGAAGAGTAGGTTTTAATGAAAGTTAATTATACTAAAATTAGAAAATATCAATTAAAATATGTATTGAAATGAGGAGAAAAAATGAAAAGAGTATTAAAAAAGAGTTTGATATGGTTTGAAGTATTTGTTTTAGTTTTATTTGCAGAGCTAGGGACATCAGAAAAAGTATATGGTGCTTGTTTTGATGTGAAAGAAGAGCTTTTGCATCAAGTGAGTTTGGGGGAGCAAGTAATTATAGATAATAGTAGCTATTTTTATAGCATTTCAATGATAGAAGTGAAATGGGGAAAAGTTTGTTTTTCTGAAGAAAATGATATTCATATAAACACTTTTTGGGATATTATTGATATAATTATGGCTGGAAGTAGTTGGGCAGATTTGTTTTCGGATCCAAGCTGGGGGAATTTCGCGTGGGCAGTTTTGGATACAGCCGCATTATTACCATATTTGCCATCATCGGCTTATTTTCGTAAAGGTGAAAAGGTTTATGTAAAAGCTAAGGAAGTTGCAAAATATTATAAAACAACAAAAGGGAAAAAAGTAGTTACGGCTGCGATGAAAGGATATAAATATGCTGATGGTATTACGCCGAAAGCTATAAAGACAATCAAAAAAACGTTTAAAGACAAGGAAGCAAAGGAGGTTCTTAAGATTTTTAAGAAAGCAGCTAATAGGGGATTGGTTGGAGGAACAAATTAAACAGGAATAAAAAAATTAACGGGAAAAGTTAATAAAATTTATACTCATGAAATAAAAGTTACTGGAAAGTATGGACAATATAGAATATTTGGATATAAAAAAGCTAATGGAGAGTGGGTATTTGACTATTTTGTAAAAGCACATAAGTAAAAGGAGAATTATGGTATATGTATACAAAATTATATGAAATAACAAAGAAATTTGATCTTTTAAATCAGAGTTTAGAAGCTGCGAAACAATATTTTTATAGATGGAATAAAGAAAATCCAACAGAATTAAGTGAATATGTTATACCAGAAGATTCGTCTACAGAGTTAGCTGTGGAAATTTCAGATTTTGAATTTAAAGTGGCTCTTGTACGATATGAAATCAGATTGTTCCAAGAAAATATGGAAGCAATTTCTGTTATAGTTGATGTAAATGCATATGAAAAACTGCCTATTCATTATTATTGTTTTTTTGATATGTGTGGTAAAATGATTGATGAATTTGTTGATTGATTGGGAAGAAATTATGAACGATTATCCCAAAAACAAATTAAAAAGCTTACATCAAGTCCAAGCTTTTGGGAGAGTAAATAAAGAAAATCAATGTCGCTTTTAGGTTGACAAGAAAGGTATTACTTGGTAAAATATCTTTAATTGTAAATAGTGAATGTAGCAAGCCTCGTTGCAATCCACTGGATAACGAGGCGTTTTTGCGACATTATGACGCTACATATTACACATGGAAGGTGGATACATAGTTATGAAACAAACAGTTCTTTCCTTGCTTGTAGAGAATACATCAGGAGTATTAAGCAGAGTAGCTGGGTTGTTTAGCCGTAGAGGTTATAACATAGATAGTTTAACTGTTGGCGTTACGAAGGATCCTAATTTCTCTCGTATGACAGTTGCTGTAACAGGGGATGACCAGATTATTGAACAGATTAAGAAGCAGTTAGAGAAGCTTGAGGATGTCATTGAAATTAGTGAATTAGAGGATGGCAAATCTGTATGTCGTGAGCTTGTACTTGTAAAGGTACAGGCGGACAAGAAGGAGAAACAAGAGTTAATTGCAACTGCTGGCGTTTTCAGAGCAAATATTGTAGATGTCGCTCCAAACTCTCTTATGATTGAATTAACTGGTAACCAAAATAAAATTGAAGCATTCCTTGATTTGTTAGAAGGCTTTGAGATTCAACAAATTGTGCGAACTGGCGTAACTGGTTTAAGCAGGGGAAGCTTTTTAAAGGAAACAAATGAGTAATCTTTAGAGTCAACTCTAAATTACAAGTCTCAACGAGACGATACATTAATCACAATTCTTAGGAGGAATTAAAAATGGCAAAGATTTATTATCAAGAAGATTGTAACTTATCGTTATTAAATGGCAAGACTATCGCTGTAATTGGTTATGGTAGTCAAGGTCATGCACATGCATTAAATGCAAAAGAATCTGGTGCACATGTTATCATCGGTCTTTACGAAGGAAGTAAATCATGGGCAAAGGCTGAAGCACAAGGTTTTGAAGTATATACAGCAGCAGAAGCTGCAAAAAAAGCTGATATCATTATGATTTTAATTAATGATGAAAAA
Organism: Lachnospiraceae bacterium; assembly: GCA_017390525.1. Classification (GTDB taxonomy): domain Bacteria; phylum Bacillota; class Clostridia; order Lachnospirales; family Lachnospiraceae; genus RGIG989. The sequence goes on from JAFPBJ010000182.1 coordinate 14,181, forward strand.
CAAGCTGATATGTACAAAAATGATATTGAGCCAAACTTAGAAGCAGGAAATATGTTAATGTTCGCTCATGGTTTCAACATTCACTATGGATGTATTACAGCACCTAAAGATGTAGACGTTACAATGATCGCTCCAAAGGGACCTGGTCATACAGTTCGTAGCGAATACCAAGCAGGAAAAGGTGTTCCTTGTTTAGTAGCAGTTCATCAAGATGCTACAGGTAAAGCATTAGATATCGCTTTAGCATATGCATTAGCAATCGGTGGAGCAAGAGCTGGTGTTCTTGAAACTACATTCAGAACTGAAACTGAAACTGACCTTTTCGGAGAACAAGCAGTACTTTGCGGTGGTGTTTGTGCATTAATGCAAGCAGGTTTCGAAACTTTAGTAGAAGCTGGATATGATCCAAGAAATGCATACTTTGAATGTATTCATGAAATGAAATTAATCGTAGACTTAATTTACCAATCAGGTTTTGCAGGAATGAGATATTCAATCTCTAATACAGCAGAATATGGTGATTACATCACTGGACCAAAGATTATTACTGAAGATACTAAGAAAGCAATGAAAAAAGTTCTTGCAGATATCCAAGACGGTACTTTCGCAAAAGATTTCTTATTAGATATGTCAGATGCTGGACGTCAAGTTCACTTCAAAGCAATGAGAAAATTAGCTGCTGAACATCCATCAGAGCAAGTTGGAGAAGAAATCCGTAAGTTATACAGCTGGAATAACGAAGACGATAAATTAATCAACAACTAATTTGTTGCAAAGAAAAACCTATGGCAGAGATGTCATAGGTTTTTTTGTTGCATTCAATTAGTTGGGAAAGGATATAAAGGATAAAAAGTTCTGGACAGCCTTGGAATAGGTGCCTCGTTTGGATACGACAAATCCAAAGGAGCGTTTTTCAATGGGAACGTCTAGAGATAAAGCTAGTAATTCGCCTGTTTCTAAAGGCTCTGATACGAATTCTTTAATGACA
>JAFPBJ010000018.1 GCA_017390525.1 Lachnospiraceae bacterium
CCTTTTCAAGATCTAGTACCTTAACATTGTTATAAGTGGTTACATTACCTGTCACTGGATCCTTTACCGTAAAGCTTGCTGTAGTATTCGGACAAAATACATCATTAATTGCTGTTACCATGCTATGCATTAATTGATCAAATTGAGCCTGTAAATTAACTACCGCATAGTTACTTACTTCCTTATCGTAGGTATCTACATCCTGATTGTACTGGGTTAAGGCTGCTTGATAAGCAGCTGGATCAGCAAAATCCTCTGCCTTTGGCTTAGTAGGAATATCTGTATAATTGGTATCCTTCATTCCTCTTGTATATAAAAGTGCCTTAAGAGAACCTGTATCTGTGTTATCCTCTGCGGATGGTGCTGGCCAGAAGTGGAATACATCTTCTCCCGCGTGATCCCTCCATACCACATTGTACATGTTACTACCACTCATTTGCTCTACATCTAAGCGGTATACTCTTACTGGACTAACAAATACCTTTCCTTCCGCCATTACCTCTACTCCGCTGCCTCGTTCTGTATAGGAAATGTCAATGAGCTTAGATAGCTCATCTAAACAAAGGTTACGTTCATCTCTAAGGTCGTTTGCCTTTTCTACTCCTGCTAATTCTACCTTGGCAATTTCCTGGTTTAGAACACCGATTCTCTCTCCAAGCTTGTTGATTTCATTTACCTTATCTAGAATCTGTACATTTAAATTCTCTTGGTATTTATTTAAGGAGTCATTGATTTGCTTCGCTCTTTCTATAAAAGTAACAGAGGATTGTATCAAAGCTCTTCTAGCTACAATACTATCCGGCTCCTCCTGTACTGCAACCATTGATGACCAAAGATTTGATATAATCCCCTGAAAAGTGGCTCCTTCCATTTCTCCAAAGTATCCTTGTATCTCTGATACCGCCTTAGCACGTTCCTCATAGAAGGATTGTCGTCCTAATTCTTGTCTATATTGTCTATCAATAAATTCATTTCTCACCTGTCTAACTACTGATACAGCGGTACCACTTCCCACTGTCATATCATTTACAGGGTTAAATGCATATCTAAAATATTCTGAACTTGTTTGGACAATTTGTTGTCTTACATATCCTGGTGTATCTACGTTCGCCATGTTATGGGCTGTTACATTTAGCGCTGTCTGACTGGTTTGTAGTCCTGATACTCCTAGATATAAACTACCCATTGAACCGTAACCCATGGTATCACTCCTTCCCAAAACATTTTTTCTTACTGTTTTGCATCAAACATTCCTTGATTTGGTGCAATTGTACTGCTAGTGTAAGCACCCCTAGTATAATTAGCTGTTTCTGGTGCACGATTGGCATTTTGTAATAAACTTAAGCTAAATTCCGTCATTTCTAAGGATTGCTCTAGCAACGTCTTATTATGCGCATTAAATTCAATTAACTGATTCACTATATTTTTAAGACGAGCATGTAGCTCTGAAAGCCTTTTTTGCTCCTCAGGCTGTTTTCCCAATAACTTTACAATATCCGCCACTGTTAGTCCATCTGCTTCTTTTCCTAGTACGATGGCAATGTCGGATACTGCAACCTGTCTTTTCTTCTCCAAATTCCCTACTTGATCTACGACTGCTTGCTCTACTTCTACAATCTTTTGTAGTTCATCTATGTCACCTTTTACGATTACCTGTGTCTTATTACTGGTAACCTCTAATAAATTGGAATAAATTTCACATTCTTCGTCCATTACCTCAATTAAGGTATCAATTAAACTTGCCATATCTGAAAGCTCCTATAATCTATTTTTTTCTTTATAAGATGCTATTAACTTACTTGCAAAGTCTTCTCCTGATACTTCATAAGTACCTGCTGCAATCTTGCTCTTTAATTCAGCTACCTTATCTTCTCTTACGTCACTTGTAGCTGCTACTGCTGCCTTTGCAACCTGATAGTCCTTACCAATAGAAGAAATTTCCAATTCATCAGTTTTTCTAGTAGAAGTAACCTTTGATCTTTTTGTAGTTGCATTTGCTTGATAGATCTGACTTACTTGATTCACTGATTGAATACGCATATAAAACACCTCACTTTACTAATTCTATATAGTATGTATCGGTTTTTTTCCTTGTAACTTTATACTTTTTTTGGATTTTTTATTCTTTGGTAAATTCCCACTACTACTTTTTATTATTTCATTTTATTTTTAACAGAAATCACAAAAGGCATAAGACCTTTTGCCCTTTTGCAACAAAAAATCTTATGCCTCAATCATTTCCTATCTATCTAAGAATCTCATTCTTGCTGGCCCATTACTCTTAAGCTGTACATCATCTAAGGATGAACTAGGCTTCTTCTCATAGGCACTGTCAAGACGTTTATGCATTCCTGTTTTACACTTTTCACAAAATCTTCCTGTTTGTATGGTGGCACCACACTTCTCACATTCAAGTCCAATTGGTGAGTCAGAGGAAAATACTAATCTTTCCTCTCTTACCCATCTCTTAATCTGTGCAATGGATACTTCATTTTCCTCAGCAATGGTATTCATATTAGCTCCAGGATTCTCTCTTACGTATTCCTTTACCTGCTGAAACTTCTCCTCAAGCTTCTTTTTACAGCTGTCACAAAACGGCTCTCCACCATTAAAGTTAAACATTTTTCCACATGATTTACAGTTACGAACATCCATGTCTAACACCTCCTAATATCCTTCCCCAATACAGACTGTAACACAATAGACTTGTTCTACTCCTGCATTTAGTAATTCTTTTGTACAAATATCTAATGTTGCCCCCGTAGTATATATATCGTCTACCAACATTACTTTCTTTAATTTTACACGATTTTTACTTAATTGAAAAGCCCTTTTCAGATTTTTTTCTCTTTCTTTATCGTTTAATTCCTTTTGCGGCGTAGTGTCCACTACTCTTAGCAAATAGTCGGTTAACATAGGAACCTCTAATGCCTTTGATAGTTCCTTTGCCAATACCTCTGCTTGATTATAGCCTCGCTTTTTGGCTTTATTTTTGTGAATAGGCACTGGGATAATGGCATCAAAATTATGTTGCTTTAATACTGTTTCGTATCGTTCTAATATGGCTTGAACATAAAACTCTGCATATTCCCTTTTGTTATTATATTTAAACCCATACATAGATTTTCTCATATGATCCTCATATTGAAAGGCACTATAGTTTCTTACAAAGCTTTTGGTTTTGCTTTTGCAATCATAGCAGTATTCCTTCTCTGCCTTATCTAATTGCTTTCCACAAACGTAGCAGGTAGGCTCCTGTATGGGAATTACCTTTTCCTTACATTCCTTGCAAATGAGCCCCTTTTGTTTACTTACTAGACTGTCGCAAATAGGACATCTTCTCGGATACAGGGCATCAATAATTGTTTCTATCAGATGAATTCCTCCTTCTCTACTTCCATTCCACTTAATTCTCGAATTCGTTTTTCTAAGCTGGAATATCTTTTTTGTTCACTGTTATTTTGTATCATAAATTCTACGGTTTTGTCATTTCCAATCAGAGTCACACACTGTTTTGCTCTGGTTACACCAGTATATAAAAGGTTACGGCTAAATAGCACTCTTGGGCCTGTTAAAAGTGGCATCACTACTGCCTCATATTCGCTTCCCTGTGCCTTGTGAATGGTGATAGCATAAGAAAGCTCTAATTCATCTAGCATACTAAAGCCATAGGTTACCAGTCTTCCATCGTCAAATTGTACCGTTAATTCTTCTGCAAAGGTGTTAATGGTTTTCACTCTTCCCATATCTCCATTAAATACGCCGACCCCTTCTTCAATTACATAGCCCGCTTGGCTTTTTACCTCCCAAGCAAGCTTGTAGTTGTTTTTGATTTGCATGACCTTATCTCCCTCTCGGAAAATAGTATGACCTACTTCTTTTTCTCGTTTTTTTCCATCGGCAGGATTTAGGTATTGCTGCAAAATGGTGTTAAGGCGCTCCACTCCTAATTCTCCCTTTCGCATCGGGGTTAAGACCTGTATATCAAACATGGTGGCATTTACAAACTTAGGTAGCTTTTCTCTAATTAAATAAATCATCACTCCAATGATGGTATTGGCATCGTCTCTTTTTAGGAAGAAAAAGTCCATATTTTTATTGTCTAGGGGTACCATTTGTCCTGCATTGATTTTGTGGGCGTTAACAACAATGGCACTTTGCTCCTCCTGACGGAAAATTTTATTTAAACGCACTACTCGAAAGGCATGGGAGCTAATTAAATCCTTTAATACATTTCCTGCCCCAACGGATGGTAGCTGGTTTACATCCCCTACCATAATTAATCTTGTTCCTGGCACAATGGCACTTACCAAGGCGTGAAGCAAAGAAATATCCACCATAGACATTTCATCAATAATGACTACATCTGTTTCAATAGGATTTTGCTCATTTCGCTCAAATCGAAAACGACTGTCTCCCTCAATGTCACCATTAATTTCAAGGAGTCTATGAATGGTTTGGGCATCGTAGCCTGTTGCCTCTGTCATTCTTTTGGCTGCCCTTCCTGTAGGGGCTGCTAGCATAATATCTAGTCCTTCCCCTTCAAAATACTTAATAATAGCATTAATGGTGGTGGTTTTTCCTGTACCTGGCCCACCTGTAATGACTAGCACACCATTTCTAGCAGCTTCCTTTATGGCATCCTTTTGTAGCTCATCTAGCTCTATTTTCGTTTCCTTCTCAATGGAAGAAATGGCATGATTTAGCTCTCTCTCCTCTACCTCATAGGGTAAATTAAGGTCTAACAGCCTTGCTGCAGAGTTAAGCTCTAGATAGTAAAATTGGGCTCCATAGGCAAGGTCTTGGTCTTTTTCTTTTTTGATCACTAATTTTCGCTCCATGGCAAGGTCAGATAGCTGCATTCTTACCCCATCTTCTGGCACCTGTAGTAAATGAGCGGTGTCCCTTACTAATTGCTCCACTGGAAGGTATGTATGTCCCGCACTGACTCCCTGTAATAATGCATACAAAATTCCTGATTTGATACGAAAGTCTGAATCACTTCCAATTCCTACTCTTCTAGCAATTTCGTCTGCTATTTTAAAGCCGATTCCAGTAATATCCTCTGCTAGCTGATAAGGATTGGTTTTTACTACTTCGTATAAATCATCCCCGTATTCCTTATAAATTTTTACAGCATAATTGGTAGCAATTCCATATTCCGCTAAAAACATCATGGCTTGGCGCATTTCCTGCTTCTCGCTAAAAATGATACCGATTTCTCTGGCTTTTTTCTCTGTAATTCCTTTTATTTCAGACAGTCTTTCTGGTTCCTCTTCAATGATACGAAAGGTGTCTTTTCCAAAGGCTTTTACAATTCTCGCTGCCAGCACTGGTCCCACACCTTTGATGGCACCAGAGCCTAAATACCGTTCCATTCCTTTAGTATCTGTAGGAACCTTGGTCTCGAAGGAGGTCATTTGAAACTGTGGGCCATGAACTGGGTGTTCTACCCATTCTCCTTTTCCCACAATATACTCTCCTTCGTTAATGTAACTAAAGTTTCCCACGCAGGTTTCATCTTCCCCATCGATTAACAGGGTTAGCACCGTATATCCATTTTCTTCATTTCTAAATCGAATTTGCTCTACATATCCTTCTACTTGTTCCA
>JAFPBJ010000019.1 GCA_017390525.1 Lachnospiraceae bacterium
AAATTTTTATAAATGGAAGGATATGAAGAAAAGCATTTGCATTTATTGTATTTTCAGTGAATTTATCATATACTAAAAGGAGATAAATCACAGATGAAATGGAGGATTAGCATGAGTATAAGATATGAATTTACAAAGGATTGTTTCATTGGTGTAGAAGCCATAGACCAGGAGCATGAAAGATTATTTGAAATGATAAATCAGGGAATGGAATTAGTGAGTCAGGATGAAAATGTGGCGCTTTGTGTGGCGAAGGAATTGATTATGCAATTAAGACAATATGCTAATACCCATTTTGCTCACGAAGAAGCTTATATGGAACAGATTCAGGATGCAGAATTAGAAAGGCAAAAGAAGGAGCATGCAGAGTTTCGTGAGTATATGAATCAGCAGGATGTTTCTAAGCTTACTGAGGAGAATGTAAAGGGAATGCTTACAGAGCTTTTTGCATACCTTGCAAAGTGGCTATATAGACATATTCTTGGAAGCGATATGATGATTGGTCAGCATAAAATAATTGAGGAAGCCAAAGAAAAAGAAGATGTATTTGCCTTTACGGATAAATTTAAGACAGGCATTGAATTAGTGGACGAAGAGCATAGAAAATTATTTGAGATTATTAAGGAAACCAATGATTTAATTGACCAGCAGCTACTTCATGATAAATATGATGCCATTGTACATATTATTGAAGAATTAAAAGAGTATACAAGATTACATTTTAGCGATGAAGAAGCGTATATGAAAGAAATTGGATACGCGGGCTTAGAGGCACAGCAGGCAGCACATATTGCATTTGTTGACAAGCTAAATCAGATTAATTTAGACGAAGTAGATGAGAATCAACAGGACTATCTTTATGAGCTAATTGATTATTTACTAAGCTGGTTGTCTACCCATATTTTAAAGATGGATAAGAAAATACCTGTGCAATAAAAATACATAGCTTACATTAGAAAAAAACCATGAAACTTCATTGTACTAGTGGGGTATATGTGATAATATAAAGTATCTGTTTATAAGGAGGACACGAATACGGTGGAAAATAAATTAAGGCTTTATGGATTCAATAATCTTACCAAAACCTTGAGTTTTAATATATATGATGTGTGTTATGCTAAGACGAAGAAGGATAAAGAGGAATATATTGCGTATATTGATGAACAATATAATTCAGAGCGACTTACTAAGATTCTTTGTGATGTAACCAAAATGATAGGTGCACAGGTGCTAAATATTTCTAAGCAAGATTATGAACCACAAGGTGCTTCGGTAAATGTATTAATTGCAGAAGGTTATTTTCCTACAGACAATGTAGACGAGTCTTGCAATTTAGGAAGGTATCAAAAGGGACGTGAAACGGTACATGCTCATTTAGATAAAAGCCATGTAACCGTGCATACCTTTCCAGAATCACATCCAGAGCAGGCGATTACAACCTTTCGAGTAGATATTGATGTATCTACCTGTGGTGAGGTTTCACCCCTAAATGCACTTGATTATTTAATTGGCAGCTTTGATTCGGATATTATTACTGCGGATTACCGAGTAAGAGGCTTTACGAGAGAAATCAATGGAAAAAAATGCTTTATTGATCACAAAATTACTTCCATTCAGGATTATATTGATAATGCTACCTTAGATAAATATGATGCTATAGACGTAAATGTATATCAGGCTAATTTGTTTCATACACAAATGATGATAAAGGAAATTGATTTGCAGAATTATTTATTTAATCAGAAGGTAGAAGACCTTACTAGCGAGGAGCAGGAATATATCAAGGAACGCTTGCGACAAGAAATGAAGGAAATTTATAGTGGGAAAAATATATATGACTAGTGTGAAAGGACAGACTAAAAATGGGAAAATTATCACAGGAATCTACCCCAATTCATGAGGCGTTAGCAGAACATAGAAGAAAACAAATTGCTCATTTTGATGTGCCAGGACATAAAGGTGGAAGAGGAAATAAGGAGCTTAAGTATTTTTTGGGAGAAGATTGTTTAAAGGCGGATGTGAACTCTATGAAGCCTTTAGATAATTTGTGTCACCCAGTTTCAGTCATAAAGGATGCACAAAGCTTAGCGGCAGAAGCCTTTGGGGCACACCAATCATTTTTTATTGTAAATGGAACTACTCAGGCGGTACAAACTATGGTAATGGCAAGCTGTAAAAGTGGTGAAAAAATTATTATGCCAAGAAACGTACACAGAAGTGCCATTAATGCTCTAGTAGTATGTGGAGCAATTCCAGTTTATATTAATCCAGGCACCAATAAGGAGCTAGGAATTCCACTGGGTATGACAAGAGAAGATGTAGAAGCGGCAATTTTAGCCAATCCAGATGCGAAAGCAATT
>JAFPBJ010000183.1 GCA_017390525.1 Lachnospiraceae bacterium
ATCAGTGCCACCTAAAGAGGCCTGTTTAACAATTTGAGCAGCTAATTGGTCATGTGGTAAGCCATTTCCAGAGAAAATAGGAAGCTTTTGTCCTCGAATTAAGGTGGTTAGTCCATCAATAGTGGAGATTCCTGTGTGAATGTAGTTACGAGGATATTCTCTTGCTACAGGGTTAAGAGGCTTTCCATTTACATCCTTTTTTACCTCTGGGGTAATGGCTCCTAAGCCGTCAATAGGAGTTCCAATTCCGTTAAAAACGCGGCCTAGCACTTCTTCGGAAAGGGCAATTTCCATAGGGTGTCCGCTTAGCTTAGTACTAGTGTTACTAAGGGACATATTTTCAGTACCTTCAAAAACCTGAATTACTGCTTTTTCACCATATAATTCAATAATGCGACCTAGCTTATCTTCCTTTTCTCCTTCCACAGAGATGGAAACGATTTCTTCATAGGAAGCATTTTGTACGCCGTCTAATACTACTAAAGGTCCGTTAATTTCATTAAGGCCTAGATATTCGATTGACATTAAGAGGACCTCCTTTCTATACATGAGTCTGCATTACTGTATCGTAAAATGCATCCACTTCTTTTTTATAATCGTCAAATAATTCTAGCTTATCATTTGGAACATCATATTTAATTGCAATGATGCGTTCAAAAATACCCTGCTCCTTCAATGCAGAAATTGGTAAATTAAGGGCAATCAGTTGCTTACACTTTTCATTTAGATATAAAATAATATCCATCATTTTTAGCTGTTTTATCAGTGGCACATAGGTGTCGCTAGGATGAAAGGCGTTTTGTTGTACAAAGCCTAAACGGATTACCTTTGCAATTTCTAGCACTAGCTTTTGGTCGTCTGGAAGTACATCACTTCCGATTAATTTTACAATTTCATTTAATTTACTTTCTTCATTTAGTAAAGCAAGAATTTGATTTCTCTTGTCTACAAAATCCGGTGAAACATTTTCCTGATACCAAGGGGCAAGGTCCGTTAAATATTCGCTATAGCTGGTTAGCCACTGAATGGCTGGGAAATGTCTAGCATAAGCAAGGGATTTATCTAGTGCCCAGAAGCATCTTACAAAACGCTTGGTATTTTGCGTAACTGGCTCAGAGAAGTCACCACCTTGTGGAGAAACTGCACCAATAATAGATACTGAGCCTTGGGTCTGGTTTAGGTTTTCCATATATCCAGCTCTTTCGTAGAACTTAGAAAGTCTTGAGGCAAGATAAGCTGGAAAGCCTTCCTCCGCTGGCATTTCCTCTAATCGACCAGATAGCTCTCTTAGTGCCTCTGCCCAACGAGAAGTAGAGTCTGCCATAATGGCTACATGGTATCCCATATCACGATAATATTCTGCTAGGGTGATACCTGTATAAATACTTGCCTCTCTGGCTGCCACAGGCATATTAGAGGTATTGGCAATTAAAGTAGTACGCTCCATTAAAGGTTGCCCACTTTTTGGGTCCACTAATTTAGAAAAATCTTCAAGTACCTGAGTCATTTCGTTTCCACGTTCACCACAGCCAATATAAATGATAATGTCTGCGTCGCACCATTTTGCAAGCTGGTGCTGAGTCATAGTTTTTCCTGTACCAAAGCCTCCAGGAATAGAGGCAGTACCCCCCTTTGCAATAGGAAATAGTGTATCAATAATACGTTGTCCTGTTACCAAAGGCATAGAAGAAGGGTAGCGCGTAAGCGTTGGTCTTGGGCGACGAATTGGCCATTTTTGTGCCAAACGTAGAGGATAAACAGTGCCATCAGAAAGAGTAAGCTCTGCAAGAGTATCCGTTATGGTATATGAGCCATCCTTTACCACCTTTGTTACAGTTCCAGAAAGGTTTGGTGGTACCATGGATTTGTGTATAATGGATTTGGTTTCTCTTGTTTCGGCAATAATGGTTCCACCAAATACAGTATCATTTTCTTTAATCGTCATATGCACGTCGTAGCGTTTCGTTTCATCTAGGGAGGATACAGATACACCTCTTGCAATAAAAGCGCCAGACTGTTCTTTAATGTCCTTTAAAGGACGTTCAATTCCATCAAAAATATTGCCAATAATACCAGGACCTAAGGTTACGGATAAGGCATCATTGCTTCCAATTACAGTATCTCCAGGCTTAAGACCAGTTGTTTCCTCGAATACCTGAATGGTGGTGGTATCCTTTGTAAGGGCAATTACTTCCCCAACGAGCTGTTCCTTTCCAACTAATACCATTTCAGACATTTTAAATCCCGTATCACCCTTTAAGTACACTACAGGTCCGTTAATTCCATATATTACTCCAGTTCGGTTCATGTAGGTTTCCTCCTATTGTTGATTTGTAATAAGCCCACCAATATGCTCCCTGATTAATTGTCCCTTTTGTAAGGTGGAGGCAAAGGTTTCGTCGATTAAAATATGCTTAGAAGGAACAAACGCTTTTATGCCACCAAGCAAGGCTTCCTCGCTAATAGAAAGGGTGGTATGAGTGGCTTGTTCTAGCTCCTCCTTTAAAGGAGCGTCCTCTTTATCTAAATAAATGGTAATCGGATTATCTTTTGCAAAGGTAGTAGCAAAATTGATTTTCTGAATTAAAAAATCCTTGTATTCCTCTTGCTTTTTATATTTATGAATGGCATGAATGACCTTTTTTTCTAAATCCTGTTCTAGCTTTTCCTGCTCCTCTTTTAGGTGCAATTTTGCTTTCATATAAGCATCGGAAATGGTTTTATTCTTTTCTCTAAGTAAAATATCTTTATCTTTTAGCAAGTTTTGCTTTGTTTCTTCTTTTAATTCACATAAAAACTGTTCAAATTCTTCTTTTAGAGAGCTTTCATAAGATGTAATGGTGTCGTTCGCCTGTTTGGTGGCTTCTTCTATGGAAAGCTGGTAAAAGTGGTCTAATTTTTCCTCAGTGGTCACTATCGTTCCCTCCTTTTTAGAGTTTTAGTCCAATTGCCTCATTAATATAGGCAGTAATAAAATCGGGTTTTCTTCCTGTACCATGACGGTCTGGAATTTCTACAATCAGTGGAAGCTTACGATTAAGCTTGACATCGTCAATTACCTCTGGAAATTCTCGGCTGAATTTCTCAGTAATTAAGATAATTCCCACTTCTTTTCTAAGTAGTACGTTATCGAGTGCTTCTTTTAGTTCATCTCTTTGGTGCACAACTACGCCATCTACACCAGCAAGCCGCATACCAGTGTAGGTGTCTACGTTGTCACTAATTAAGTACATTTCCATAATTTTTTCCTAAAGTGAGTTAAGAATGGTAAAGGAAATTAAAAGTCCATAAAGGGCAATACCTTCTGCTAAGGCTACGAAGATTAAGGATTTACCCATAATAGAAGAATCCTCAGAGATTGCACCTAGGGCAGCAGAAGCGGCAGAGGCAACGGCTATACCTGCACCAATTGTAGACATACCAGTTACAAGGGCAGCTGCTAAGTATCCAAGTCCTGTAGCAAGTGTACCAGAAGCGGCTGCTTCACTAGCAGCGGACACTTGACCACCATATAGGAAAATATGTGAAATAAGTAAGGTTGCAAAGAAGCAAACAATATTAGTAAGTAAGGTTGGTTTAAAGCGTGAAGCTTTCTTTTGTTTTTCAGATAGTAAAAAGTATCCAAAAGGGATTACGATACTTAAAATAAGTGCAAGTACAAAAATAATTTTAGTCATAGTTGTCATGATAGTTGTTCTCCTTTTTTCTTAAATGATTTAAATTTTCTTCCGTTTCCAGTGTAGAAACGACTAAACATTTCGTAATATTCCAAACGAAGCGTTTGAATTCCTACAATTAAGCCTTCTAAGCCCATTACTAGTAGATTACCTAAGATAATAATCAGGTAAGAAGGGTGGTCGCTGGTTGCCTTACCAAGCATTAATACAACCTCCATCATACCAGCGTGGCTAAGGGCAAAGGCGCCAATACGCACAAAGGAAATGGTGTTGGTAATGTAGCTTAGTAAAATTTCAAATAGCTCGAAAAAGGCTTCTACAAAAAACATACCTTTATTGTCTGGTAGGATTTTGGCTTGCTTTTCCACTAGCTTAGAAAGTGGCTCCTTAAAGCCAATTAAAATTAGTGGTAATCCAATAAATACTCCTAGGATGCCAATGCCTTGCTTCATTTTACCAGTGAAAATAAGTAGCACTGCTGAAATGACCGCTGCATAAAATACCACACCTGCAATTCCGTTGGTGTCAAAAAGCAAGCTTCCCCAGTTTTTGGATTTAATGGCATTGATAATATGAAGAAACATAGCAAGGAAAATTAACACCACACCAAAGCCTACAGAAAGCATTAAGGTGGACATAATATTTTCCATTGGCTTCATCCATATAGTAGGTAAAATATGTTCATATCCAAATAAACTTCCGTATAAAAATCCAAAAATGGTAGAGCAAATTCCTGATAAAGATAAAATCGCACCTAGGTCCATTTTCTTAAACTTATAGAATAGGAAGCCTCCAATTACAAGTAAGAGTCCCTGACCTACATCCCCAAACATAATACCAAACATAAGGGCATAGGAAAGGGATAAAAATAGGGTAGGGTCTAGCTCATCATAAGCGGGCAAGCTATACATATCTACGAACATTTCAAATGGTCGAAAGATTGGAAGATTCTTAAGCTTAGTAGGCGGAGTGCTTTTTACCTTGTTTTTGTCCTCCTCAATAACAGAGAAGATTAAGGAATCCTCTTTAATTTTGGAAGAGAAATCCTCGGCCTCATCAGCTCCAATCCAACCACAAAGGATAAAGTAAACCTGTTGGTCATCTTTGGTACAGGCCGCCATTTTTCGTACATCAAAATAAAAATTCTTTTGTTCTAGCGTATGATAGGCTAGCATAATTTCATTCTGGTGCTTCTTAAATTGGTCAGATAAATTTTCTTCTAATTTCTGAAGGGTTTCATTTACCTTATCTAATTCACTTAAGATGTGATTATATTCCTCCTTTGGAGTATCATGAAAGGCATTGGATAGGTCAATGGTTTCAAAATGGAAAGAAGAATAAATTGCTTCAATCTTTTCAGAAAGAGAATTAGGTGTAAAGTAAATTCCCCAAACATATTGAGAATCGCTGTCACACTCAATAAAAATTGTATTTAAATTCTCAAGGACGAATTTAGAAAATTTATTATAGTGCTCATGAGCAATTCGTCCAAAGTGGTGCTTTACAAAGTGAAATTGATGTAAGGTATCTAAGGACATAGTAATCTGCTTAAAGGGCTCTAGCTCCTTTAATTGATTCATAAGGATTTTTTGCTTTGGTAAAAGCTTTTCCTTTTCCTCTTTGGTATCCTGAATTAAGGAAGAAAAAGAGGTTAGGATATCCTTTGCTTTTTCATAGGTGGTAGTTTCTGTGGTGGTAACGGTATCAATATGAGCAAGCTGCATATATTCCTTTGCTAGGGCAAGCTGTTCCTTATAAGGATTTACCTCCACAAAAGGGTTTAAATCAGGCACATCTTTTAGCTCCGAAAGAGCATATTCTAAATGAATGTCATAGTGGGAAATGTATTCTTCCACCACTCGGTCAAATTCACTTTTAGGACCTGTTACTGTAAAAAACTCCATTTTTTCAATCAATAGGTTACACCTTCCTTCTTCATAAGAGTAAGAGCTTCATTTCGTTTTAATTGGTAACGAATACACTCTAGGTTGGAAATTAATTTTCTTACTTCCTCTCCTCTAAAATAAAAATGAGAGGTAATCATAGCAATAGAATAAGGATATTTTGCTACCTGACTTTGATAAAGCTTATGCATATGGTCATGATATAACTGGTCAAAGTTGTGATTTGGTAGTAAAGTAGATAATTCCTTATAATAGGTTTTCCCTAATATATTCAAAAATTCCGTTTCGCTATTAGCTTCAATTAGCTTCACAAGCTGATGTTTTTTTAGCTTGTAGTGAATCGGAATGACAAAACGGTAAAAGGTATTAGTATCAGAATGTAAGTATTTTTTACCACGATAAATCCACATAATATTAAGGTAATCAATTTTGGTACCTAAGGTTTTGCTTACTAATTGATGCTCAAAACCTGTGAGCACCTTATCCTTTATTTTCCATATATAAGTAAAATAAAATAAATCTAAACAAGTTTCGTAATCAAACAGGGTTGCAGTTTCAGGATTTACATGGTCAAATACACCTTCATAAACGCTACCGATTAAGCTTTGACTTAGTTCTGTTATAGTGGTAGCTGCTTTTAATTTTTCAAGGTTTAGCTTCGTGTGGGAAGCAAAAAATTCATGAAAATACGATAAATTATAAGAAAGTGTTCGTTTGTCAAAAATGGATTGCAAAATATTTTTGATAATTGCCACTTCAAATTCCATAAAATAAATGGAAAGAAACTTCCTTTGCTGTTTATTTGCAAACCGATAAATTTTCATGTAATCAATATATCTTGAGGTATTTAGAATTTCTTCGATTTCACCACGATGTAGAGCTGTTTCCTCGTACCTTTGAAACAATAGCTGGTAGCTTTTGGTACCCTTTAAAAAGGATACGAATTCGCTGACGGAGTCTAGATTAGCAAGCTTAGATACATTACCTTCGTCCTCGAACACAAGCTCCATGCCACGAATTTTCGTAGTGAGGGCACTATATTTTAATACTTGATTCCCCATGGCCTTGTTCCTTTCTATAACGATACGTTATTCTTCTTGCTGTAGTAGCTGAGCTAAAATTCCCTCTGTCATGGCAGGAGCAGCTTTTTTGTAGCTCGCCTGTAAGGCTTCAATTTTTTTATTATATTCTTCATAGATGGCAGAACTTTCATTTGTAACCTCGTTTATAATTTTTCTTTTTAAGGCAGAAAATTCTTTTTCTTGCTTTTCCTTTTCTTTTTCTCTGGCAAGCTGTTTTTTTTCATCATAGGCTTTTCTTAGGGATTGCTTCTGGTCATTGGAATTTATAATAATCTGATTGGCTTTTTCTTCAATCTCGGTTAATACTTCCATTACTTTTTTCATAGTGAAAAACCCTCCTTCTCTGTGAAATTAGATAAAAAAAATATCCATTTCAAATTATTATACTACATAATAGACAAAAAAACACCTCTTTTTCTAAAAAACCCTTTTGGACTAGTCTTGAAAAAAGGGGAAAGATTTTTTATAATGATGTATTAGGAATAAAAGAAAGGAAATTAGTTATGCGTCTTAGAAATGTAAAAGGAGCAAGAGAACAATTAGCCGCTAGTCCATATGTGATTCAAAATCCCAGTGAACACAAGGGAAAATGGAATGAGGTATTTCAAAATAATCATCCCATACATATTGAAATTGGTATGGGAAAGGGTAAATTTATTACAACCTTAGCTATGGAAAATCCAGATATTAATTTTATTGGAATCGAGAAATTTTCTAGTGTACTGATTCGTGGTGTGGAAAAAATGGAGGAGCTTAAGCTTCCTAATTTGTTTTTTATTAGAATGGATGCAGAAGCCATTTTAGAGATATTTGAAAAGGAAGAAGTAAAAAAGATTTATTTAAATTTTTCCGACCCCTGGCCAAAGGAGAGACATGCCAAGAGACGTCTTACTTCCAAGGAATTTTTTGCAAGATACGACCAGATTCTAGCAAAGGATGGGGTGGTACAATTTAAAACGGATAATAGAGCTTTATTTGATTTTTCTTTAGAATCTATTCCTTTGGCTAATTGGGATGCTAAGGAAGTGACCTTTGATTTGCATCATAGTGAATTCTTAGAGGGAAATGTGATGACAGAGTATGAAGAAAAATTTGTGGCAGAAGGGAAGCCAATCTGTAGATTGGTGGCAGCTCGCTAGAAGCATCATAGTATAAAGTAAGAATAGTTGCTTAGGTTTGGTGAAATACTATGAAAAAGAAGAATTCCCTTCTAAACCGTGTGAATGCGGCTACTTATGATAAAACTAACATAAATAAAGTAATTGTAACAGTAGGAAAAGGGATGAAAGAGGTCAAAAAGACTCTAAATCCTGGAGATTAAAGTAAAGGAGAAATGATATGGCTTACAAATTTACAGATGACAATTTTAAAGAAGAAGTGCTAGAAAGTGAAATTCCAGTTTTAGTAGATTTTTTTGCTACCTGGTGTGGTCCTTGTAAAATGATGGGTCCTATTATTGAAGAGGTAGCAAAGGAATATGAAGGAAAAGTAAAAATAGGAAAGTTAGATATCGACGAAAGTCCAAAGACCACACAGGAAAACAGAATTGTTTCAGTTCCAACTATGATTTTATTTAAAAATGGAGCAAAGGATGATATGAGAATAGGAGCAATTCCAAGAGAAGAATTAAAACAGTGGATTGAGGAAGCAATTTCATAGGAAAGAAAATAGGAAAAAGCCAGTAGACAGCTATGGTAGGATAGTTGCTTACTGGCTTTTTTTAAGAACTATTTATAGTTCTTTATTGTTGTTCTTTTTCTTCCTGTGCAAATTCTTTTTGAGTAGGGTCTTCAAAGGTTAGGTTTTTCTTTTTCAGCTTCGCATCAATGAATTGATTACCAAGGTAGGTACATACTGCAAGGACAGGTACTCCAAGGAACATTCCAATGACACCGAAAAAGGCACCGCCAACAGTAATGGCAAATAAAATACCAAGTGGGCGAACGCCTGTAGATTCCCCAAGAATCTTTGGTCCTAGGTATAGGCCGTCAAATTGTTGAATGGCTAATATTAAGACTGCAAAAATGACACCCTTAATTGGTTCTACAATTCCAAGAATTAATACACCAGGCACTGCACCAATAAATGGTCCAAAGTATGGAATCATATTGGTGATTCCTACAATTACGCTAATGAGTAGGGCGTAATCTAGTTGGAAAATTGACATAAGTATAAAGCAAATCAATCCAATAATGAGGGAATCAATCGCTTTTCCAATAATATAGCTTTTGCAAATTTCATGGCATTCCTTTAAGGTAGTTACAAAATAGTCTGCTCTTTCTTTTGGACAGAAGGCATAAATGATTTTCTTAATCGAGGTACGAAGTAACATTTTGTCAGAGGTAGTATAAAAGGAAACTACAATGGCAATTACAATATTTAGTAACCATTTAATAAAGGAAACGGAAATAGAGTAAAGCCAAGGAATTATGTTTGATAAAATATTACTGATAGAATCATAAAACTGAGGAATCGCCTTGTTAAGAGCATCCGTTACAGTTTGGTTGTCAATGTCAGGGTTTTTATTTACATAGTCCGTTACATAATTAATGGTATCATTGGCAATGGTAGGAATCTGGGATACTAAATCCGTTAAGCTGGCTATCATTTGCGGAATAATATAAATTAAGCATATGAGGATAAACCCTAGCACAATCACATAAGAAAGTATAATAGAAAGGGCTTTTTTCAGTCCGATGCGTTTCATTTTCAGTGTTTTTGTAAATAGCTTCGTATAAAACATATTTACTAGAGGATTTACCATATATGCAATCAAAAAGCCGATTAAAAAGGGTGAAATGATCGTAATAAAATGTTTGACCGCTAATACAGTAGCATCCCAGTGGTTTACAATACGAAATATAATGATTCCTGCAGTAATCACAAATAGGGCGTATAAGCTAATAGTAAAATATTGTCGATTTTTTTCAAATTTATTTTGACTCAAAATATGTGACCTCCAATCTAAAAAATTCTTCTTTTTTCTTAATACGAGTATATCCTAATTTCAAGGAAAATGATAGTTAAAGTTTTGTTTTTTTTGCTGCTACTTATTGGAAGCTTGCTACAAAAGACACAAAAAAAACACAAAGCTAACATAAAGCTAACACAAAAATAAGATAGACTTAACATAACCAATAAATGGAAGGAGGAAAGGATGGTGTCACAGCTTAAGTATCGTCATGAAACCAAGCACGAAATACGTTACAGTGAATATCTTGCCATAAAAAGTAGATTAAAGGTTATAGCCGGTCTTGATAAAAATGTGGGAGAAGCTTCAGAATATTTTATACGCAGCTTGTATTTTGACAATTATCAGGATAAGGCGCTACGGGAAAAAATTTATGGTGTGAATATTCGCGAGAAGTTTCGGCTTAGGTATTATAACGGAAATGACCAATACATAAATCTAGAGAAAAAGCAAAAAAATAACGGCTTGTGTCATAAAGAGTCAGTGGGAATTACAAAAGAGGAAGTACTTGAGCTTTTAAAGGGTAATTATGAGTTTTTAAAGGAGAGTACACATCCCTTAAAGCTGGAATTTTATACGAAAATGACCAATCAGCTGTTGCGACCTAGAGTCATTGTAGATTATGTAAGAGAGCCTTATATTTATGAGCCTGGAAATGTGCGTATTACCTTTGATAAAAATATTAGAAGTGGCTTATACAGTCAGGATTTTTTTAATCCGAATATGGTGTCAATTCCAGTAGCAAGTCAGGACACAGTACTTCTTGAGGTAAAATATGATGAGTTTTTACCAGAGGTCATTGCCATGTGTTTACAGGTAAATGAAAGACAAAAAAGTGCATTTTCTAAATATGCCACTAGTAGAATGTTTGGATAGGAAAGGAAAAATAAAAATATGAATTTTATATCAAAAACCACCACCTTTGGAGATATTTTTAAATCGAGCTATACAGATAATATTACAAGCTTTAGTGTAGTAGATACGATGATTGCATTGGCACTTGCTTTTGCAATTGGAATTTTTATTTATTTTGTGTACAAAAAAACCTTTAATGGAGTGATGTATTCAAGTAGCTTTGGCGTATCCTTAATTGCCATGACCTTAATTACTACCTTTGTCATTCTTGCGGTTACTTCTAATGTAGTGTTATCCCTTGGTATGGTAGGTGCACTTTCTATTGTAAGATTTCGTGCAGCAATTAAGGAGCCCCTTGATATTACCTTTTTGTTTTGGTCCATTGCTGTGGGAATTGTAATTGGAGCTGGTATGCTACCACTTGCAGTTATTGGAAGTATTTTAATTGGTGTGATTTTAATTTTATTTGTGAATAAAAAGACTTCTGATAATCCTTATATTTTAGTTATGAAGTGTGAAAATGATGGGGCTGAAAAACATGCTCTTGACCAAGTGAAAAATGCGGTGAAGAAACATGTTGTAAAATCGAAAACCGTATCAGCAAATGGAATTGAATTAACCCTAGAGGTAAGATTAAAGGAGATGACATCAGAGTTTGTAAATGAATTAACGAAAATAACAGGAGTAGAGAGTGCAGTCTTAGTAAGCTACAATGGGGACTACCTATCATAAAATGAATAAGAGGAAAGGAGTGTCAGTGTGGGACGTGATAAGAAAAAGGAAAAAATCATAAACATAGTTGCAATTTTAAGCATTACACTTGCACTTTTTTTGGTTATTTTCCTTACTTATTTTGCTATTCAGTCATCGAAAAAGGAAGAGAAAACAACGCTAGAATATGAAACCCAGCTATTTGATAAAGATCAGGTTATGTCCGTTAATATTATAATGGACGAGGATAAGTGGAAGGATATGCTTGAAAATGCTACAAAGGAGGAGTATTATTCCTGCGATATTGAAATAAATGGAACTACCTACAAAAACGTTGGAATTCGTCCAAAGGGGAATACAAGCTTATCACAAGTAGCCTCGGATGATACCACAGACCGTTTTAGCTTTAAAATAGAATTTGATCATTATGTAGACGGACAGACCTGTTTAGGGTTAGATAAAATTTGTTTTAATAATTTAATTTCTGATGCTACCTATATGAAAGAGTATTTATCCTATGATATTTTAAACTCTATTGGAGTAGATACCCCTCTTTACAGTTATGTAAATATTTCTGTAAATGATGAAAATTGGGGACTTTATTTAGCTGTCGAATCCATTGAAGAAAGCTTCTTAGAGAGAAATTATGGTACTACCTCAGGAAAGCTATATAAACCAGAAACCATGGGAATGGGTGGAAAGGAAAGAGATA
>JAFPBJ010000184.1 GCA_017390525.1 Lachnospiraceae bacterium
CATAAAGCCAGAGGCTTATTAAAGTGCGCCTAAAATGTCCGATTATCCTCATTTCATTCCAGAATTCGTACCCTGTACGAATTCATCCTTGTTTTTAATCAAGATTGCAAACGAGCATCGCGAGTTTCGCAATTACCTACTTTCATCATCTAGGCGTTTGCGAAACGCCCAAAAAACTTATTTTAGTTGTACAAAATATACAATTCCATAAGCAAGCACTTTGTCCCCGTCGGTGTTTATATGCCGTATTTTGGCATATTATGCACCGTTACGAGGTACAACGTAGCGCGAGCGTGCCTGCATTGGTTTGTATATTTTGTACAACTATAGTAAACATCAACTGCGTTTCGCAATTACCTATTATATACAAACCTCCAAATTATATTTCGATTCTTATATTACTATTCCATTGCAATAGTCCGACTGCTACTACAATAATATTCTTTTTTTACCCCAATCATATTGGCAGCCATACCAACACAGTGTTCTAAATTTGCCCTAAGTGTATCAAGCAAATCAGTCACAATCTGTTTGTCTTCCTCTGTTGCATCCACTGACTTTTGTGCCAGAAACAGTGGAGCATGCATTATTATCTTTTGTTCATCATACATCACATACATTTACCTGTACACTTTATAAACAGTTTCCTTTCTTAAACATAATTTAATTTACTCAAATTAGAAATACTCTTTTAGTCAAACTATAATTACAATGATAGTTATATCTATAATACGTTTTTCATTTTCTTCATTGTTCAGCCTCTAAAATATCTTCGTAATATCCTGATACCGATTCACAACTCGGTAAATCTCCACATACTCTTTTCCAATCTTATATAGCACGACATAATTCTCACAAATCACATATTTATAATCCGTCCGAAAGCTGCCCCTCTTAGCAAGATCAGCTCCCATATATGGAAATTGCTGTATATTCTCAATTCGAGCATATACCTCCTGAATGGTCTTTGCTGCCATTTCTTCATTGTCTTCTGCAATATACTCTTTAATGTTCTTTAAGTCCTCTGCCACAATAGGGTTAATCCGTAATTTCATCATAAACTATACCCCGACAGATTTCTTCAGTTCATCCAAACTCATCCATGCACTTTCATCCTTAACTGCTTCTTCTGCTTCCTGCAGCTTCATCAACAGCTTTTTCTCTGCCTTTTCACGCTCATAGTCCTCAATATCCATAACCACAAACTTGCCTCTACCATTTTTCGTCAAAAACACAGGTTCTCCAACCCGACAATTTTTTAATACTTCATTATAATTTCTTAAATCTGATACAGGTAATATATTGGGCATAAAATCAACTTCCTTTCCTACCTGATATAGTTTCTTCATTTATATATACATTATACGAAAGAAAGCTGTAAAATTCAACGTGGAATTTTACAGCTTTGATTGTGTCACAGTAAAAAAGAACCTAGGAACATTGATTTTCCTAGGTTCTTCGTATTTTTTCTAATTCAATTTATTGGACTAAACAATACCTTGAGCAGTCATAGCGTCTACTACTTTTTCGAAACCAGCAATATTAGCACCTACTACATAGTTTCCTTCTGCTCCGTAACGTTTTGCAGCATCATCTAAGTTATGGAAAATATTAACCATGATGTTTTTAAGCTTAGAATCTACTTCTTCGAATGACCATGAAAGTCTTTCACTATTTTGGCTCATTTCAAGAGCTGAAGTTGCAACACCACCAGCGTTTGCAGCTTTACCTGGTGCAAATAATACTTTATTTGCTTGTAGGTATTCTGTTGCTTCAAGAGTAGTTGGCATGTTAGCACCTTCTGCAACTGCGATACATCCGTTTGCAACTAATGCTTTTGCATCATCAAGATCAAGCTCATTTTGAGTAGCACATGGAAGTGCGATATCACATTTCACTGTCCATACACCATGCTCACCATTCTTTTTCTCATGATATTCTGCACTTGGTCTTGCAGCTGCATATTCTGATAAACGAGCACGTTTTACTTCTTTTACTTCTTTTAATAATGCAACATCGATTCCGTCTTTGTCATATACCCAACCTGTTGAATCTGAAACAGTTACAACCTTTGCACCTAATTCTTGTGCTTTTTGAGTTGCGTAAATTGCAACGTTACCAGAACCTGATACACAAACAGTTTTACCTTTAATATCATGTCCGTTGCATTTTAACATTTCGTCTGTAAGATATAATAAACCATATCCTGTAGCTTCTGTTCTTGCTAAAGAACCACCATATGATAAACCTTTACCAGTTAATACACCTTCGTATACGCCTCTGATACGTTTGTATTGTCCAAACATATATCCGATTTCTCTTGCACCAGTTCCGATATCTCCTGCTGGAACGTCTGTATCTGCACCGATATATTTACATAATTCTGTCATAAAGCTTTGGCAGAATGCCATAATTTCTCTGTCTGATTTTCCTTTTGGATCGAAGTCAGAACCACCTTTACCACCACCGATTGGTAGTCCAGTTAAAGAGTTCTTAAAAATTTGTTCAAAGCCTAAGAATTTAATAATTCCAAGGTTTACAGAAGGATGTAATCTTAAACCACCCTTGTATGGTCCGATTGCACTGTTAAATTGTACTCGGTAACCAGTATTTACTTGAACTTGTCCCTTATCATCTACCCAAGGTACTCTGAATTTGAATTGTCTTTCTGGCTCTACTAATCTTTCAAGTAAAGCTTCACGTCTAAATTTTTCTTCGTTTGCTTCCACTACAACACGTAAAGATTCTAATACTTCCTTTACTGCTTGGTGAAACTCTGGTTCACTTGGGTTTTTCTTTACTACTAATTCAATTACCTCATCAACATATGACATTTGTTCATTCCTCCATATTCCTTTTTTTGTTATGTCATTTTGCATCCTTACGACACAAAAGAAAGGCTGAAAAATATGTACATGAGGTTTCTTCCAACCTTCCCTAAGTGATTATACTCCATTCAATTAATTTAGTAAATAGTAAACCATAAAAACTATTTGCCGGATTTGCATTTTATTTAATTTGTACAAGTTTTATTCTATTTATTGTAATTTTTTTTAAGTTTCATGTAATTTTACACAATAATATAGAAAAAACTCCTCTTTTCTTCCTTGAAAACTTTCCCCAAAAGCCCTTGTATTGTGCATTTTCCTATGATAAAATAAATAGATTTTGTATAACAAAGAAAAATAAGAAAGGATAATAAATCATGAAAATTACAAGAGAAGATGTAAGAAATATCGCGATTATTGCCCACGTTGACCATGGAAAAACTACTTTGGTAGACGAATTATTAAAGCAAAGCGGTGTATTTCGTCAGAATCAAGAGGTAGGAGAACGTGTCATGGACTCCAACGATTTAGAGAAGGAACGTGGTATTACCATTCTTTCAAAAAATACTGCTGTTTACTACGAAGGTACCAAAATCAATATTATTGATACTCCAGGACATGCAGATTTTGGTGGAGAAGTAGAGCGTGTACTAAAAATGGTAAATGGTGTTGTATTAGTTGTAGATGCCTTTGAAGGTCCAATGCCACAAACGAAATTCGTACTAAAAAAAGCTCTTGATTTGAATCTTTCTGTGATTGTATGTATTAACAAAATAGATCGTCCTGAAGCTCGTCCTAATGAAGTAATTGACGAAGTATTAGAGCTTTTACTTGAGCTTGATGCCAATGACGAACAGCTTGATTGCCCATTTGTATTTGCTTCTGCTAAGTCTGGTTTTGCTATGGTAGAGCTTGATGACTCTCCTGAAAATATGAAGCCATTATTTGAAGCTATCATTAATCACATTCCAGCCCCAGAGGGAGATCCAGATGCAGATACTCAGATTCTAATTAGTACCATTGATTACAATGATTATGTAGGTCGTATTGGTGTAGGTAAGCTAGACAACGGTACCCTTAAGCTAAATCAAGAGGTTGCCCTAGTCAATGCTCACGATGAAACAAAAAATAAAAAGGTAAAAATCGGAAAGCTTTATGAATTCGACGGATTAGAAAAGGTAGAGGTAACGGAAGCCTCTGTAGGTGCTATTGTTGCTATTTCAGGAATCCCAGATATCCACATTGGTGACACCTTATGCTCTCCTGAAAATCCAGTACCAATTCCATTCCAAAAAATTTCAGAGCCTACGATATCTATGCAGTTTATAGTAAATGACAGCCCTCTTGCTGGACAAGAAGGTAAATTCGTTACTTCTAGACATTTAAGAGATCGTTTATTTAAAGAATTAAACACAGACGTAAGCCTTCGAGTAGAAGAAACAGAATCTGCTGATAGCTATAAAGTTTCCGGTCGTGGTGAGCTTCATTTATCTGTTTTAATTGAAAATATGCGTCGTGAGGGCTATGAATTTGCCGTTAGTAAAGCAGAGGTATTATA
>JAFPBJ010000185.1 GCA_017390525.1 Lachnospiraceae bacterium
AAAGAATATTATCTCTCACCCTACAAAGGTTTTTCACAAATTCTTCTTCGTGACTGTCAAATTCCTTCTCCCATTTGGTAAGCCATTCGTACATAGTAATACCTGATATTGCTTCCTTGCAGGCTGCAGCCTCTGAAATATAGGAGCTAGCACGTTTTGCTGCTGTTAAATGTCCATTAGAACGAAGAGAGGATTGTAATTGTGATTTTAATTGTCCAAGAATCTCTTTGATTCGTTTTTTATCTTCAATTTTAGAACGAAGTAAAATTTCTTCTACTAGCTCAACAGCTCTATTAATATTAGAAAATAAGGTCTTCATTTTTAGTTCAAACTGAACGCCTAAGCCCTTTGTTTCACTTTGAAATACGTTTACACTACTACCAATTCCACCTGTTTCTAAATTAATTTCATTGGATAATTCATTATAGGTATAGTTAGCAGTATCCACTTGCTTTAACAAAATTCCATAAAAGGCAGCAAAGCTTAAGTCTTCCCATTTCAAGTGTCTCATATCGAAACAAAAGGTAAGGTAGGCAATCTGATTGGTGAAAATATCATGTTGCACTACCTTAGTACCAGCAACGCTTACTTCCTTGTTATATAAAGGCTTTGTATTTTTCTCAATATCCGAAACACTAAGCATTGGTATCTTTTCTAAATCCTCTTGCTTAGAAGGCTCCTCCTGATACTGTTTTAGCTCCTTCGTTTTCCTTACAATTTCATCGATTTCTTCTTTTGATAAACTTTCTTTATATTCCTTTAAACCAGCTTTGGTTTTTTCCTCAATTTCCTGATTTAAATTTAATTTTGGCACAAGTCCTACAAAGGACGTATGAGTATTGTCAAGTAAGTAGGTATGAATTAAATTCACAAAATAATCTGTACCCACCTGAGCCTTCAAAAATTCTAAGGTTTTATTGGTCTGAATATGAATAAACGGTTTTGTTTCATCATAAAGCCAGCTATCAAACATTTGAAGTCCATACATTAAGCCCTTTGGATATCTTCCAAAATCCGCTTCTTTATATTGAAATTCTAATCGGTTAATGGCTGCTCTTAAGGATTTTTCATTGATTCCTGTAGCTACAATATCCTTTAAGGTTTCCTCTACTAAAGATAAGAATCTATCTTTGTCCTTGTGGTTTGCATTTTTTGCAATAATAGAGTAGGTTGGTTGATAGATTCCGTTATCATATGAGCTGTAGATATCTTTTCCTATTTTCTTATCCATTAGCTTTTTCTTAAGTGGCGCTCCTGGTGCTCCCATTAACACATAATCTAACACCTGAAAGGCCAAGTATAATTCTCTATCTAAGCTAGTTCCAATAATAAAATTATAGCTAAAATAATCCTGCTCCTCTAACATAGCTTCGTCTGAAACAGAATAAAATTCTTCTATTTCCTTTCTTTTTTGGAAAGGCTCTACCTTAGAAAAGGATACTTCCATTTTCTTTTCTTCAAATTGACTTAAATAAGCTTCATCAATATAGGAAAGTTCTTTTTCCACATCCATATCACCATATAAGTAAATGTAACTATTGGAAGGATGGTAGTACGTACGATGAAATTGTAAAAATTCCTCCCCTGTAAGAGTTGGAATGGCATTTGGTGCACCGCCTGATTCGTATTCATATAAAGAGCCTTTTAAAAGGGAGGTTTGGATTGCGCGAAATAGCTGCTCGTCTGGAGAAGAATATACACCCTTCATTTCATTGTATACAACTCCATTTAATTTTAAATCATCCTCTTCCCGTTCTAATTCATAGTGCCAGCCCTCTTGCTGTAATATTTTATCTTCTTTATAAATATTAGGGAAAAATACGGCATCTAAATATACATCCATTAGATTATGAAAATCCTTTTCATTACAGCTAGCAATGGGATATACCGTTTTATCTGGATAAGTCATTGCATTTAAAAATGTGTTAAGAGAGCCTTTTACAAGCTCCACAAAGGGATCCTTTACAGGAAATTTCTTTGAGCCGCATAATACGGAATGTTCGATAATATGTGGAATTCCTTTGTCATCCTTAGGTGGAGTTGCAAAGCCAATTGTAAATACCTTATTATCATCGTGATTAGAAATTACCACCACTTTGGCTTTTGTTTTTTTGTGCTCTAATCGATAGCCAATTCCATCTAATTCCTCTAGCTTAACCTCTTCTAATAGCTTATAATTTTCCATTTCTTTCATCCTCTTA
>JAFPBJ010000186.1 GCA_017390525.1 Lachnospiraceae bacterium
CTTATCTGCGGTATACCAATTGGTTCCATCACAAAGAGTATAGGTATCCGTACTCCAATCATAGGCTCCTGCCTCTGTAGATAGGTAGGAAAAAGGTGCACTATAGGTAGTTACTGCCCCACCCTTTGGTGCATTACTTTGAATGGTATTTTTCTTTACTACCGCTTCCTTTTCTATCACTGTATTCCATTGTAAATTCGTTTTAACAGGAACAAAGGACCAATTTGGATGAGCAGCATGTAAGCTTTTTAATTTTGCTTGATAGGATACTGGGAATTTAGCTAAATTATCTGCAAATTCCTTTTCTGTATCTGTGGTTGGTTTTGTAGCTTCCGTTGGTTTCTCTGTAGGCTTTTCGGTTGGCTTTTCGGTTGGCTTCTCTGTGGGTTTCTCTGTCGTAGTTGGGGTGTCTGATACATATTTGATTCCACTTTTTAAGGTATATCCAACATAATTTTTTTTGTTAACATCATAACTACATTTTACCCATTCCTTTTGATTTACAGTAAGCTCACCTAATACTGTTATATTTGTTCCTTTTTTCAAGGTTGCCTTTTTAGTGGCAATATTCGTTGCGGAGCTTCTTATTTCTATTTCTTTTGTAGTAACAGCCTTTTTTGACATAGTATTCTTTATATTAGCAACCTTTTTTGCAATTTGGCTTTGCTTCATATAGCCTGTTACATTTTTGTCATTTACAGTGGTCATGACTTTATACCACTTTGTATTGTATACAGTAAAATCAGCCAGTAAAATCATTTCTTGATTCTTTGGAACTGTAGCTATAATTTTATCATTGGTATTGGCTGTTTTATAAATCGGACCATTTCCTAGGTTGGTCTGCCCATATAAATTAATTTTGTTGGCTGAGGTTGTAGGATAAAGTGATACATAGGAAGCATCCACAAATCCATTTACTGTTTTATTATTTACTTTCGTTTGGATTTTGTGCCAATCACGATTATTTGCTTTTGTTTTATTGTACACAGTTACAACCTGGGACTTTTTTGCAATTCCTAAAATTGGTGCATTAGTAGAACGATACTCTCTAATATTTACCCAGTCCCCTTTAATATATCCATAACGAGTAACAAAGGTGCTAGTGGTAGTTGTGGTGTTTTTATTTGTACTGCTACCACTATTATTTTCTTTTGTAATATACTCACTGCTTACATATCCAGTACGATTTTTTCCTGAAACTGGCGCAGTAATTTTATACCACACTCTGCCTGTGGTATCCTTTGTGGAGCCTAAAATGGTAACTTTTGTTCCTTTTTGAAGTACACCAATTTTGGCTGCACTAGTCGTTGGCTGTTCTCTAAAATTTAAGTTGTCTGTATTAACAACACCGTAAGTTGCAGCACTTACGGTGTTATGAATTCCTATTCCAAATACAGAACAAACTACAAGCACAAGCACACAAAAAATCCCGATTCTTGTTCTGTAATGTTTCATCTTCTGTTTTCCTTTCTTAGCTTACATCTCTAACTCGAAGCACACAGGTCATTTTACAACCTTTATAGGTGGCAGTTAACACAGTGGTTCCCGCCTTAACAGCAAAGACAGCCCCTGTAGTTGCATTGATTGTGGCCACTGAAGGATTACTACTACTCCATAACACTCCTTCTTCTGCTCCATCTACGTACATGGTATATCTGTCATAGGCTTCTAAAGTTAAGCTGGTTCGATTGATTGCTACAATTTCTACTGCACAGGTAGCTTCCATTCCACTAGCGGTATATGCAACAATAGTGGTTTTACCTGGTCTAATTCCTGTTACCACCCCTACCTGATTGACTCTTGCTACCTCTGGATTATTTGACATCCATTTGGTTGCTTCAGTAGTATTTGCCGGAATTTTTCTTGCAGTAATTTTTGTTGTACCACCCTTTACTAAAGTAATTTCATCTTTATTTAAAGTAATTGCTGTAGTTGGAATTGGATTAATTACCGTTACATTACAGGTAGCCCGTTTATTTCCTGGAGCTAAATTAGTAGCAGTAATTTTACAGGTTCCTTTTCCTACTGCAGTTACAATTCCACTTTGACTGACTCTTGCAACCTTTGGATTACTACTTGTCCATTTAATTTTCTTAATACTTGCATTAGTAGGATAAACTTTTGCAGTAAGGCGGTAGGAACGTCCTTTAATACAAGTCATATAGTATTGATTTAAACGTACACTAGTAGTTCTTGTAATAACGCGAATGGTACAGGTAGCATATTTCCCACTTCCGTCTGTTGCTTTTACCTTAATGGTAGTGGTACCATTTCCTTTTGCTACTACCTGACCTTTGCTATTTACAGTGGCAACCTTTTTATTGCTTGAAGTCCACACTACCTTTTTATTGGTGGCAGTGGAATTAGAAACGGTTGCCTTTAGGGTTAGCTTTTGTCCTTTAGAAAGGTATGCTGATTTGTGGTTTAGCGTAATCTTTGATACCTTTTCAATGACTGTTACTGTACAAAAGCCTAAGAAACCTTGATCCTCTGTTTTTGCCTGTATAGTTGCCTTTCC
>JAFPBJ010000187.1 GCA_017390525.1 Lachnospiraceae bacterium
GCATTGGAAGTGATTTTTACTGCATTTGGAGTAGAACCACTTACCTTTAAGGTAGTCTTTTTATTTACGGTAACAGTTGCTACCTTACCATCTGCTTTTACATTTACTTTTCCACCTGTACTAGATACGGTAATCTTAGAATTATCTGCACCCTTAGAAACGGTAAGATTTAAATTCTTATCTGTTACGTTGATTTTGTTGTTATCTGCTTTTTCAGTAAAGGAAGTAGCATTCTTAACGGTTACGCTTTTAAATTCACCGTTGTTTACTACTTTTGCTTTTGTAGAGTTTACTACGATTGACTTGTTGTAGTCTCCACGTTTGATTGAGAAGGTAGTACCACTGTTGGTACGAATCTCGATTGCAGTTACATTCTTATTTTTAAGCGCTGCATCTAATTGCTTTTGTGTTTTGATTACTACCTTCTGTGCTGCTTGCGCGCTCACTGGAGCCATTGGTGTTGATTGAAGCACTAATGCTGTCACCATCATTCCAGCAAACACTTTTGTCATTAGTTTGTTTTTTCTCATTTCTTATTCCTCCATTTCCTCAAAAGAAGTATCTAATAAGATACTAGATTTAAGCGCGTCTTGTGACGCCATCTCATTTAATAAACTATGCTTTCCCTTTCATTTCTATTAGAATTCAGCCAACAACAGCTTCTACCACTACCTTGTCTCTCATTGTTACTATGGTGGCGGCACCCAATCCATCACCATAGCATTTCTTATTTATTAAAATTAAGAAAAAACAAGTTATGACAAGCTCCAAGCAGTTAGGAGCTCTTGCCAACTGAATTCCATAAGATAGATTAAAACGAAAACATACACCACTCACACAAGCACTTCATACTCCAATCATGTATTTTGTTGTTTTATCACACTACTTTTTTCATAGCGACATTTGTGCTCGTCGTTACTTAGGCAGCGTCTTTTGCGCCTTAGTAACGTAACGTGCACAACTAAGCACAAGCTGGTCTCAAAGTGGCATAACTGCCACTTCTAAGTTTGCTGCGCAAACTTTTGCTATTGAAAAAATTATTTTCATAAAATCAGCCAATAACTTACACGAAACCCTTATGTTTTGTGGCTTTCATGAAGCTTTTTCACTCCATATGTAACATATTACTACAAAATGTTGCATTTTGTTGTAACCCGCTTAAACACTGGCTTTGAGGCTTGTCAAAATTGAGAAAAAACCATAAAAAAAGAAAAAAATACAAAAAATAACACTTTCTTAAACAAAAATTTACCCTTATAAATAGGCAATTTGCCATAAAATACTTGCAAAACGCAACATTTTGTAGTAAAACGTTGCATTTTTATGTAAAATATTTCCATTAAAAATTTATAAAAATTCTATAAACAATACAGAAACCCTATTGCATATTCCCAACTTTTCCCTTATGATAACAAATATCTTAAGATTCCAACTCTGGAATCAAACTCCAAACAAAAAACCGAAAAGTAATACAATTTGCACATTGATAATTGAATAAAGACTTTACATTATGATATAATACCACTTGAAAAGGTGGTGACTTTATGACAAATGAGGTAGAATATATGACTGACAAACAATACGATGGTATGCTAAAAGAACAAATTGCAAGTTTAGACAGAATAGCCAAAATTACCAAAGATTTAGAAACACTAAAAGCAATCTATGAGGAACGAAAATTAGCAGTTTCAAAACTCGGCTATGATGTTGAAGAAAATAGTTTATATGATAGAATTAAATAACCAAAACCAATCACATATAGTCCAAACACACAACATATAAAAATTAACAAAAAAATCTAAGGTGTAAAGTCTTTATTCAATCACCAAGACCTTACACCTTTTTTAATTCCTTTCCATATCAAATAAACTAAGCTGTATTCCTGCTTGCTTATCCTCATATGAATGCATATATTCAAATAATTGTTGGGAATCACACACAATTCCATTCTTTTTACTTTCACACTGAAGAAGCTTAATTAAGTTCCTTCTATTAGGAGAGGGCACTTCATAAGCATTGCCAAACTCTTTCATATAGGTTTGCTTTAAGCCTTTAAAATGCTGATCTAGCTTATGATAGAAATACTGCCTATCACCATCTCTTAGGGTAACCCCTATGTCAAAAAACAAAATCCCATACACCTTAGCCTGAATACAATAATCTAAAATCCCCTGTATATTTTCTGGTGTATCATTAATATAGGGAAGAATGGGCGTTAGCCAGCATATAGTTGGAATCCCCTCCTCCTTCATAATATTTAGTACCTCTGCCCTTCGTTTCGTGGTACATACATTAGGCTCTAAAACCTTACATAGCTCTTCATCATAGGTGGTCATAGTCATTTGTACCACACACTTAGACTTTCTATGAATACTTTTTAACAAATCCAAATCTCTTAAAATCAAATCAGACTTGGTTAAAATCGATACTCCGAAGCCATAATAATCGATTAGCTCTAAGCACTGTCTTGTAAGACAAAGCTTCTCTTCTAGGTGTAGATAAGGGTCGCTCATAGCTCCTGTGGCAATCATACACTTCTTTCGCTTCCGTTTTAGCGCTTGTTCTAATAGCTGAGGTGCATTTATTTTTACCTCGATATCCTCAAACTCATGCTCCATTTGATAACAGGTACTTCTTGCATCACAATAAATACACCCGTGACTACAGCCTCTGTAAATATTCATACCATTTTGTGCAGACAAAATGGATTTTGCTAGCTTTTCATGCATAACTTATGATTCCCCTTAATTTATGGAGTGTTCCACTATTTTAATATTGTTTTCCCCAAATTTTTCTATTAAAGCGCTAATTAGCTCCTCATCCTCACGCACCCAATAAGCATTGCTTAAACGATTCATAACACGTTCCTCTTTACAATAAATGACTACTGGAGAC
>JAFPBJ010000188.1 GCA_017390525.1 Lachnospiraceae bacterium
ATTGCTTCCTTTTACTAGCACACCTAGCTTAGAGGCTGCTCCAATTCCTCCGAAAAATCCTAATGGAACAGAAATGACTAAGGCACAAGGACAGGAAATGACAAGGAAAATGCAAGCCCTTCCAATCCAAGTTCCAAAGTTTCCTCCAAAGAAAAGTGGTGGCACTAAGGCAAGTAAAACTGCACCTATGGTTACAAATGGAGTGTAATATTTGGCAAATCTTGTGATAAAGTTTTCTACCTTTGCCTTTTTACTGCTCGCATTTTCCACTAGCTCAAGAATTTTCGTAACAGTGGAATCATCAAAGGTCTTGGTAACCTTAACCCTAAGGGTACCGCTTCCGTTGATACAACCGCTGATAATCTGGTCTCCTTCTTTTACTCCTCTTGGAACGGATTCCCCTGTTAATGCCGCCGTATCCACCATAGAAGCTCCCTCTACTACAATGCCGTCTAAAGGAATTCTCTCTCCTGGCTTAATGATAATCTCAGTATCAATTTCCACGTCATCAGGATCCACCTTAAGTAATTGTCCGTCCTTTTCTACGTTGGCATATTCTGGACAAATGTCCATCATTTCTGTAATGCTTTGTCTAGAACGCGCCACTGCGTAGCTTTGAAATAGCTCTCCTACCTGATAAAATAGCATCACCGTTACGCCTTCTTGGTATTCCCCTACTCCAAAGGCACCAAAGGTTGCTATCATCATAAGAAAATTCTCATCAAATACTTGCCCATGTAAAATATTTCTTCCTGCCTTTAAAATAATGTCATAGCCAATGACCAAATATGGCACAAGATAAAGCACGAAAAGAAAGATAGGATGGGGTAATAGCTTTAAATAGCCCCCAAGGTTTGCTACCGCTAAGGCTACAAACAAGACAAAGGTGAGGATAATTCGATATAGCATGTTTTTTTGTTTTTTAGTCATAGGCGCTCCCTTCTCGCAATCAGCAAATGCTATAATAAAATTTTGCAATCAGGCTCGATTTTTTTACATACCTCTGCTGCCTGCTTCATAATTTCATCAAATTTATCATCTGCTGCTACAATGGTCATTTTCTGAGTCATAAAGCTAATACTTACTTCCTCCACGCCTGGAATCTTTCTAATTCCTTCCTCCATTTTTGCTGCACAGTTGGCACAATCTAGGTCTTGTAATTTGTATTTTTTCTTCATAATAGTCATTCCTTTCTGATAGGTTTGGATTTCTTCTTTATTTTTACTTTACGGATACCTACTCCTCTATATGTTCTCTTCCTTGGTCGATGATGGTGCGTACGTGGCTGTCGGCTAGGAAATAAAATACCGACTTGCCTTCTCTTCTATTTTTTACTAACTTCGCCTGTTTTAATATCTTAAGCTGGTGAGAAATTGCCGACTGGTTCATATTAAGGGCAGTAGCAATATCACACACACACATTTCCGACTCAAACAACACATACAAAATGCGAATTCTAGTAGAATCCCCAAACACCTTAAAAAGCTCTGCTAGGTCGTATAGCTCCTCCTCATCTGGCATATGGGCGTTAATTTCGTTTA
>JAFPBJ010000189.1 GCA_017390525.1 Lachnospiraceae bacterium
AAAAGGCGGGACTACTTAAGGACATAGAAGAGGTAGAAGATTTAAAGCTTGTTTCTCTGAAGCATCATAAGCAAACCTTAATTTCTCTAAGGGAGTATGGGCTTCAGTATAGGGATGCACAGTCTAAGGTCTTGTCTGATTTAACCTTTGAGGTGAAGCAAGGAGATAGAATTGTGTTTAGCGGTAGAAATGGTTGTGGAAAATCCACTTTAATAAAAGCAATTCTAGAAAAGGCAGGTTATGAAACTGGACAAATGTCAAACTTAATGGAGCAAGGTGAACTATCAGTAGCCTCGGGGCTTCGTATCTCCTATATCAATCAGGATACTAGCTTTTTAAAAGGCAGTATCAAGGAATTTTGTAGAAATGAAAATCTAGACGAAAGCTTATTTTGTGCGTTGCTTAGGAAACTTGATATGGAGCGGGTGCAGTTTACCAAGAAGCTAGAGGCTTACTCCCAAGGGCAGAAGAAAAAAGTATTAATTGCCGCTAGCTTGCTTACCCCAGCTCATTTATACATATGGGATGAGCCGCTAAACTACATTGACGTATTTTCAAGGATGCAAATTGAAAAGCTACTATTATCCTACCAGCCAACCATGATACTAGTAGAACATGATAAAACCTTTGCACAAAAAGTAAGAACGAAAATAGTGGAATTTTAGGAGTAATTACGATATTGATGTGAAAGGGTTCCTGTGGTAGTCTAGTTCATGGCTGAATTATGAATACGAGGAGTGGTAAAGATGAAAAAGAAAAATACAGCTATAATTGCAACATTAGTTGGCATAATTATTGTTTTATGCGTAGTTATTATCGCATTGGTTGTGCTAAATGTAAAAGGAAAGTCAGAGGAGAATAAAAAAGCAGAAGATGCAACTGAAACACAAGTTGTTACTGTTACAGAAGCTACTACAGAAGAAGAGAAAGATACAGATGGTGTGATTAGACCAGTATCGCCTTTAAAAAGTGCTGAGGAAGCTTTAGAAGATGGAGAATACCGTGTAGCATTTACAGGTAATGACCTAAAACAAACTGCTGATGGATATGAATTAAATGTAGAAGTATTTGAGTATGATCGCTACGATAGTAAAGATATTGAAAATTTAGCAGTAGGTGATAAGATTCAGTTCAACAATGAAGAAGTTTTGGTAGAAAGTGTAGAAAAAAATGAAGAAACTGGATACATTTTGATTAATGGTGGACTTGACAAGAATGGCTTTGAATTAACACAAGAAGAAAGATTATATCGAACAGTAATTTGGAATGATTACCCAGTATATTATTCCGTTGGTAAAATTTCAATTCCATTATCAGAGGAATCCACATTTGAAGATTTTGCGGAAGCACATAACAATCCAGATGGAGAAAAGTTTGGATATAGTGAATTACCAAAAGCATTGCAAAATGCAACATCATCTAGTGATTTTATTCCTAATAATACTTCTATTACAGTGACAGGAAAGAAAATCGTAAACATTACAAGACATTGGATACCATAAAAAAGTGTCGCCCTGTAGGGCGACACTTTTTTGTTGGAAAAAACATTACCGAAATATTAAAAAAATTTTTGGGCATTTTTATGAATTGACTATACAAAATGAACAATGTATACTGTGAAAGAAAGAATTTTAACTAACCTAGTGCACAAAAAACAAAAAATAACTATGATGAGATGTAGTTATAGTGGCCAAAATGTCGAGAATGGAAGAAAGACGCTTTGACATGGTGCACAATTTCTATATTACTGTCGAAAAGAAAAAAGTGTGGAGGTGAATATAAGGTGCTATGATTGTGCAAGGTGAAAAAAAGTAAGATTTCTTTCAGGGTAAAATTGAGTATAAGGTATTTTTGTAACATTGAGGAGGCAAAGTTAAAATATGAGTTACAATTTAAAGCAAAAAATGAAAACAAAAATCGTAAGTTGTTTTCTAGCTATTTGTTTGGTGTTTACAAGCTTTGTAGTAACACCTGTTAGTGCACAAGAAACGAATCAAAATGAGTATGGTCTTGCAAAAAATATTCAAGATGGTGTTACATTGCACTGTTTTGATTGGAAGTACAATGATATCAAAGCAGAACTTCCTAACATTGCAAAGGCTGGTTTTACGTCTGTTCAGACCTCGCCAGCACAGGTAGGAGCGAAATCAGGAGTATGGTACTGGCTTTATCAACCACGTGGCTTCTATGCAGGAACGAATGATCTTGGAACAGTAGATGAGCTTCGTTCTCTATGTCAGGAAGCAGATAAATATGGTATTAAGGTAATCGTTGACGTTGTTGCAAACCACCTTGCAGGAGACCACAGTAATATTCAATATGATTTAAAAAATGGTCAGTATTGGCATAATTACGGAAAGGTGACCAACTGGTGTGATCGTTACCAGGTGACTCACGGAGAGATTGGTATGCCTGACCTTAACAGTGAGCATAGCTATGTGCAGCAGTGTGCAAGTAATTATGTGAATCAATTAAAAAATCTTGGTGTAGATGGTATCAGATGGGATGCAGCAAAGCACATTGGTTTACCAAGTGAAGGCTGTAATTTCTGGCCAGCAGTAACAAATCAAGGCTTATATCATTATGGTGAAATTCTTGTAGGACCGGACGATCGTAAAACAGGTAACGAAGGCTTGATGAAAGAATATACAAAATACATGACGGTGACTGACAGCTCTTATGGTAAAACGCTTCGTGATGCTTTTTATTCAGGAAAAGCACCAAGTGCTTACGGAAACTGGTCAGCTCGTGGTATTTCTAATAATAAATTAGTTTACTGGGGTGAAAGTCACGATACTTGGTCAAATAACAAGGATTGGGGCTATTCCAATGACATGAGCCAAAATGTAATTGATCGTGCATATGCTGTTGCAGCAAGTCGCAATGACATTTCAGCATTATATTTCTCACGTCCATCTTCTAAGAACAAAGAAAGCATTTATGCAGGACAAAAGGGAAGCACACATTTTAAGAGCAAAGAGGTTGCAGCAGTAAATCATTTCCACAATGCAATGATTGGACAGAAGGATTACTATACAACAGGAAATAATTGTGCTGTTGTTTGTCGTGAAAAAGGTGCGGTAATTGTAGCAGGAAGCGGCGGAAACTTTAATGTAACTGTACCAAATGGTGGAAAAACTACGAAACCAGGTACTTATAAGGACGAGATTACAGGAGCAACTTGGACTGTAACTGAAACAACAATTTCTGGTAAAATTGGTTCTACAGGTATTGCGGTTATTTATAACAATTCTGGTGTAACACCTGTTAAAGAGGAAAAGGTTTATTATCAAAACACGAAGAATTGGAACAACGTATATGCTTATTATTGGAGTGATAGCAATACAAAAATGACCTCTTGGCCAGGAGTGAAGATGACAAAAGAAAAAGATAATGTATATAGTGTAAAGGTACCTTCAGATGCACAATATATTATCTTTAGCAATGGTTCGGGCTCTAAGACAGATGACCTTAAGCTTCAAGGCTTTAACAAAATTTATAACAATGGTAGCTGGTCAACCTATACTGGCGGTGGAATCATTACAACAAAAGGTAATATGTTCTACAAAAATACTAAGAATTGGAGCAAGGTTTACGCTTACTATTGGAGTAATAGCAATACGAAAATGACTAAATGGCCAGGTAAAAAGATGACAAGTGTAGGGAATGGTGTATATGAGATTACCATTCCAAAGGATGCGCAGTACATTATCTTTAACAATGGAAATGGCTCCCAAACAGGGGACCTAAAAATTCAAGGCTTGTATCAGATTTATAATAATGGAACCTGGTCTAGCTACAAATAGAATATAAGAAAAAGGGTATGTGGAATGAAAACCACATACCCTTTTTCTTATAAGACTTTTATTAACCAAAATATCTTTCAAGTAATCCTTTGAATGCTTTACCGTGTC
>JAFPBJ010000190.1 GCA_017390525.1 Lachnospiraceae bacterium
GCATTATGAGCAGTAAGAAGTCCAAGATCCGTATATAATCTTGCAGTAATGTCGTTATAGTTTCCTGTTCCTAAATGAACGTATCGTTTAATTCCGTCTTCCTCTTTTCGTACGACTAAGGTAATCTTACTATGGGTTTTTAGTCCAACTAATCCGTAAATAACGTGACAGCCTGCTTTTTCTAGCTTACGAGCCCAGTTAATATTATTTTCCTCATCAAAGCGCGCCTTTAGCTCTACTAATACTGTAACCTGCTTACCATTTTCTGCTGCTAGCGCAAGAGAGGCTACAATTGGAGAATGTCCACTCACCCGATAAAGGGTTTGCTTAATAGCAAGTACATTAGGATCCTTTGCTGCTTGGTTAACAAATTCCACCACTGGATCAAAGCTATCATATGGATGATGAAGTAAAATGTCATGCTTTTTAATTTGATCGAATAAAGATACATCTGGTTCAATCATTTTAGATGGCTGTGGGATATATTTTTCATATTTTAATTGTTCAAAGCCCTCTAGCCCATTTACCTTCATAAGAAAGGTTAAATCTAATGGTCCGTTAATATAATAGGTATCCTCCTCTTCTACCTCTAATTGCTTTCTTAATTCCTTTAACAGTCTCTTATCCATGCGGGATTGTACCTCTAGCTTAATTACCTCTCCCCACTGTCTTTTCTTAATCTGCTTTTGAATTTCCTTTAATAAGTCTGCTGCCTCTTCTTCGTCAATGGTTAAGTCCGCATTACGCATAATTCGGTAAGGATGGGCGCAAAGCACTTCATAGTTTAGGAATAGCTTATCAATATTTTGTGCAATAATTTCCTCTAGTAAAATAATTTCTACCGTACCCTCACTAGATGGTAATATGACTAATCTTGGAA
Organism: Lachnospiraceae bacterium; assembly: GCA_017390525.1. Taxonomy (GTDB): domain Bacteria; phylum Bacillota; class Clostridia; order Lachnospirales; family Lachnospiraceae; genus RGIG989. The sequence goes on from JAFPBJ010000190.1 coordinate 881, forward strand.
GAACCGATGGCACTTGCACTGTAGCAATTTCTATCTCTCCTCCGTGCTTTTTATTCTTAATTAAGGCACCAATATTTAAGGATTTGTTGCGAATCAATGGGAATGGTCTTGAAGAATCCACTGCCATTGGAGTTAAAACAGGATATACTGTCTTTGAAAAATACTCATCCACATATTCTATTTGTTCCTTCGTTAAATCCTTAAAGCTTTCCTTTATGATAATATTATTTTGCTTTAATAAAGGCAGTAAGGAACGATTATATGTAGTATATTGCATATCTGTTAATTCTTTTGTTTTTGGAATAATTTTACTTAGCTGCTCCTTAGGAGTAAGACCTGCAATATCCTTTTTCTCATAGCCTGCATGTACCATATCCTTAAGAGAAGCAACACGAATCATAAAAAATTCGTCTAAATTAGAAGCCGTAATGCTTAAGAACTTTACCCTTTCTAGCAAAGGAATTTTCTTATCTTTTGCTTCACCTAATACTCTATTATTAAATTCTAACCAGCTTAATTCTCGATTAATAAAATTTTCCGGCTGATTATAAAGCTTTTTATCTCCCATAACAATCCTCCGTTCTTGTTCTATAACAATTCTCTTTGTTTAATCACTGGCTGTATTCCATATACTTCCTCAAAGAAATCAGCCTCTACATGAAACAATCCACGTTCTAGTGTAATGTCTTTTTTTGCTTTTACTGTAATGACCAAATTACCATTTTGTACTCTTGCAATTAATTCACCGATTTTGTCCTTATGGCTTTTATTTAATGCCATTGCCACTCGTAAAATGGCAGCTAATTTTCCAATGGTTAAATAGTCCTCTGCAGAATATACCCCTTGTACCTCAAAATATGATGGGTATGGTAGCATACTATACTTTACAATATAGGCTACCATTTCTCTTTCTCTGTGAGATAGTCCGATAATCTCAGTTGCCTTTATAATATGATAGGAATGCTTTGCCACCTGATTCATATTAATGAATTTTCCACATTCACACAAAATAGCAGCTAAATCAAGAAGCATTTTCTCTCTAGGACCTAACCCTGAATACCGCTTCATTGCATCAAATAACACGGAAGACGCTATTCTAACATTCCGGATAAATTCTTTATCACAACGATAACGCTTGGCAATATTATTAGCAGTCATAATAATATCCTGATCAAAATCCTGATTAATACTATTCTTCTTTTGCTGATATACATAATCTGCTACAATCCCATCGCAGAATTCTACCTTTGGTACCACAACCGACTCTGCTTTTGATTGTCTAAAAAAGGTTTGAAGCACAATGCTACAAGGTAATAAAAGAGAAGCTCTTTCATAAGGAATCTTATAATCTAGGGAAATCTTTTTCGGTGAAGAATGAGCTAATTTATCCACAATCATTTGAAACTGTTTTTTATTCATAATATCGGAATTCTTATCCTTTGGTAACAGCTTAATCATGTAATGAATATCATCCCCTATTACAATAATATTTCTAATCTCTTTGTCCTTTAAATAAATTGACTTAAAGGTATCAATTTCCGCTTCAATATACTCCTCTAATATCTTATTTAAATTACCTGTTTCACTTTCTAGCGCAGATAATAATTCTCTCATTCGCAAGGAACCTATTTTTATATTTTGAGTTACTCCTAAGGTTTTCTTATCAAATAAGGAAATTTGAATACTTCCCGCACCAATATCAATAATTGCTATATTTTTTTCTAAGCATTGATGAATTCCCTCATCCTTGGTAACAATCGCCTTATACATAATAAAACGTTGCTCTGAGTTACTAATAACCTGAACATCGATTCCTGTTTTAATTCTAATCTGGTCAATAATCATTTGATTATTATCAGCTTCTCTAATTGCACTGGTCGCGTAGGCTTTATAATCCTTCACCCCATACTCCTTTAAAATCTGTTTAAAGCCTTGCAATACATGACATAATTCATTTACTAATTCATGCCTAATCTTTCCATAGGTATAAGTATCACTTCCTAGCTCAATTAAATGTGTCACTTGAGTCAGTCTTTTTATGGAATTTCTACTATTTATTTCATAAATATTCATTGTTAAGTTGCTTGACCCCACATCAATCGCCGCAAAGGTTTTCACTGCCATAACACTCTTCTCCTTTCTGTTTTACTAGCTCTGAATTTACTTTACTATTTTTACGTTTTGTTTTGATTAAGTTTATGTTAAGTCTTAATACATTCTCTTAACATTCCTTAAACATTGTTAAAAATCACAAAAGTGCCGCTAATTAGCGACACTTTTTAAAACGTACTTTTGTGACCTTTATGCCACCTTTAGCCTTCTGCATCTACATTATAATTTAAAATATTTTCAATGGTTTCAAGAATTACTTGGCCATCTAATGGCTTACTAGCCACATAGCCCTGTATGAAATCACATTCCTTATCTCTTAACCATACATATTGCTCTTTGCTCTCTACACCTTCTGCCACAACCTTTAGGTTAATAGAATGGGCTAATTGAATAATATGATAACAAATATTTGCCTCATCCTGCTTTTGTAAAATATAATCTACAAAGGATTTATCAATCTTAAGAACTGATATTGGAAGCTGTTGTAAATAGGTTAAGGAAGAATAGCCTGTTCCAAAATCGTCAAGGGCAACTCCAAATCCATTGTTGTTAATTGCTTCGATTTTACTAATATTGTTACCCTGTTGATTATCAAGAAGTAAGCTTTCTGTAATTTCAATTTTGATGTTACTTGGGTCTACTTGCATTTCTTTTGCCATTTCAAGGACAGTCTGAGCAAAGTCATCCTCTACTAACTGTTTTACTGAAGCATTGACAGAAACTGTTAAATCCCCATAGCCTAACTCATTTAATCTTTTTACAAAGCCCATGGCTTCCTTCACTACCCATCTTCCAATTGGTACAATTAAGCCAGTCTCCTCTGCTAATGGAACAAAATAATAAGGTGATAATAATCCTCTTTGTGGATGATTCCAACGTATCAAGGCTTCAAATCCATATAATTTTCCAGTGTCTGCATTGTACTGTGGCTGATAATATAAAACAAATTCATCGTTAGCCAAAGCCTTTTTAAGACCTTCCTCTAGCTCCATTTGATTTACAATTTCATCCTGCATCTCCACGCTATAAATCACATACTGATTTCTTCCTAGCTGTTTTGCTTTATTAAGAGCTGTATCGGAATTCTTCATTAAAGTACCAATGGAAGTTCCACTTTCAGGGTAAAAAGCAATTCCAATACTACCACTAGTAGGAAATGTAATCTCATTTAAACAAAAGCCCTTAGATAACACACTTAATATGTCTGTTGCAAGCTCCTTTACATTGGTTTCATCATATCTGTCAGTAATCAGCATAAATTCATCCCCACCAGTTCTTGCTAGGATATCGGAATCCTTTCTAAACTGTAATAAGGATTGGGAAATTTCGTATAAAAACTTATTTCCTGCTGTATGACCAAAGGTATCATTAATGTATTTAAAATTATCTAGATCCACACTAAGCACTGCACATTTATTATATTTATGCATAATTCCATCTAATTGGTCATCTACATAGGCACGATTAGGAAGTCTAGTTAACTTATCTACATATGCTAATTCATGCATCTTCTCTTCATTATTTACCCGTTCTGTAATGTTCATTCCTAATAAAGAAATATTTCTGCTATTAGATGCTTCATTTAATCTAGTCCACATGTAAAACACAGTTTCTCCTGTTTTACTTCTAAGAGGAAGCTCGAATTTATCATATTTAAAAACGGAATCTAACTCATTAGAAAACCAGCTTGGTAAATAATCCTGTAGTCGCTTCTTATCCTTGTAGGAAATATCCTCTCCCACAACTCTAACCCATTCTTCATTTACGGAAATAATGTTATAGGAGCTATCTAAGTCTAGGGCAACTACCTGTGCCTCAGAAAATACTCTGTCTAATAGCTTTTCCTTACTATTTAATCTTTTTTCATTACGATTATTTAATAAAATAAATAGCAATGCAACTAACATGCTAACTACAAATGCTAACATAATATTCGTAATGGTATTTCTAATATGAGAAGTAGCTTCTAGCTGCAATTGAATCGATACAAATACAATATTAGAGTTAGGTACTTGTGTCTTAAGAGCGATATATGCTACTTGATCCACTTCAAAATTATAAATGGAATCTAAATCTGTAAGCTGTTTGTTCCACTTTTCATTCTTTGTAAAATATTTCTCAAATACTTGCTCTAATTCTTTTGTATGAAAATTCCCACTTTGAATTAATTGATAGCTACTTCCATCATCGCTAAATAAATAATGATTGCTATTTTTGGTATACTCTACATTACTAGCTAGCTGCTTCAATGCATCCTCACCACAAATCACAGCACAAACTCCAGTCTTTTTGTCACCTTCTGTTACTGCTATTGCATAAATGAGCTGTTTTTTACCATTCTGTTCTGTTAAAAAAGCTCCTCTTCCTTGCTCCATAGCTTTCTTAAAAAAGAGCTCCTCAGATACATTATTCGCTACTCCATTTTCGTCTATAGAGGCTCCACTTGCATCTGCAAATATAGCACCTTCTACATCTAAATGTTGTTTTAAAATTGTTTTAATATCAGTAAGCTTCTTTTCATTCCACTCTGAATTCTTCTGACTAATTAAGGTTAATTCAAGCTCATGAAGATACCATTCCACATCCTTCGCAACTACATTCATCATTTGCTCATTTTCTTCCTTTAGCTGATCAAAAGTATGATCCGTAAGCTCTTTTTTCATCACGAACTGAATAAATAAAAATAACGCTAAAAAGATAATGATTAAACCTACTGTAATCCAGATTTGTATGTTTCCTCTTTTGTTCTTCACCCTGACACCTCCATTTTTATTTCTAAAGGTCCCCATTCTAATAATTTCCTAAGATTCTAAACTCTGTTGTTTCTTCTTTAATTCCTGTTATGGCATTTTTAACTGCTGGATCTAGTAAATTTCCTTTAAATTCCACAAAGAAACGATATTCCCATGGTTTATTTGGTAGAGGGGTTGACATGATACTAGTTAAGTTAAGCCCATTAAACGCAAAATGGGATAATATAGTATATAAGCTTCCACATTCATGAGGCAGCTGAAAACTAATTCCTATTTTGTCTGAATCCTTTAGTACAATCTTTTTCTTAGTTAAAATATAAAATCTTGTAGAATTAGTGGCATCAAAATTAATATGATCCTTTAAAATCTCTAACCCGTAAAGCTTCGCTGCTCTTTCACTAGCAACTGCTGCCTGAGTTTTGTCCTGTTCATCCGCCACCTTCTTAGCACTAACAGCTGTATTAGATAAGCTAACCTGTCTAAAGCCTGCTTCATTTAAATACTGTGCACATTGAAGAAGTCCTTGTGGATGAGAATATACCACTTCTATATCCTCTAGCTTAGCCCCCTTCACTCCTAGTAGGGCATGATTTACCTTTACAATTTCCTCTCCTACTACCCATACGTTATGAGCAGTAATCATATCAAATACGCCAGCTACTGCTCCTGCAGAGGAATTCTCCACTGGAAGCACACCATAGTCAGCTCTTCCCTCTTCTAAAGCGATTAGTACATCTTCAAACTTATCTACATTAAAGTTATGTACGTCCTCTCCAAAGAACTGCACCATTGCCTGTTCGTTGTTGGCGCCCTTAATTCCCTGATATACCACCTTAATATCCTCACCTAGCTGTAAGGTATCCTGATAGGTGTAGCCTTGTTTTTTCGTTTCTTCCTGACTTAATAGGGTATATTGATATTTTCTACTAACTGCCATAATTTGAGTAAAAATATCATGAATTCCTTGTTTATTTTCTGCCTTCGTTACCTGCTGCTCTACTGCGCTAAGCTTAGCCAGTTCTCGCTCTTTATCATAAACTGCTTTTCCAGTTTCCTTTTTATTTAAGGCAACCTCCTTAGCAAGCTTCATTCTTTCCTCAAATAGTGCTACTAGCTTAGCATCTACGCTATCTATGTCTTTTCGTATTTCTTCTAATGTCATTATGAAACTCCTCTATCCTATTTTTTCAAGCTCTGGTGAATGAATATTCACCCA
>JAFPBJ010000191.1 GCA_017390525.1 Lachnospiraceae bacterium
AAAAAAAGCAAGTCAAATTGCCCAAGCAAGGGAATTTATTGAAAAAATGCCAAAAGGCTATGACAGTAAAATAGAACAAGGGGGCATTAACTTTTCAGGCGGGCAAAAGCAACGTCTTGCTATTGCCAGAGCATTAGTAAAAAATGGAAATATTTTAATTTTAGATGATAGCTTTCATGCCCTTGATTATTTAACCGATAAAAAATTAAGAGCTGCACTGAAAAAAGAACGAAAAAATATGACTACCTTAATTATTTCTCAAAGGGCAAGTACAATACAAGAGGCTGACCAAATTATTGTACTAAATGAAGGCGCAATTGTAGGCGTAGGACCTCATGATAAATTAATAGATAGTTGTGAGGTTTATAGAGAAATTTGTGAGTCTCAAATGAAAAAGGAAGCCTAAATTTTTAGTGTGGACAGGAAAGGAGAATCAGCTTGAAGCAGAAATCTACCATAAATAGAATTTGGCGCTATATTGGCAATTATAAAATACATTTAATATTAGTCATGATATTTGCTATACTTGGGAATATATTAGTACTTTTAGGTCCCTTGCTAACAGGAAAAGCCATTGACCATATGAAAGGATTAGGAAAGGTTGAATTTAAGCCTTTAATTCAGCTTTTAGTGATTCTTTTTGTGTTGTATGTGCTAGGCAGTTTATTTCAATGGTTTATGACGATTTTTAGTACTAAAATAGCCTATAATACTGTAAAGGATATTAGAAGAGATGCTTTTTCAAAACTAGAAACATTACCCCTTAAGTATTTTGACCAAACCATGCATGGAGATATCTTAAGCCGTTTAACCAATGATATTGATGCTATATCAGAAGGGGTATTTCAAGGTACCATGCAATTTATTTCAGGCTTTGTAGTAATTGTTGGCTGTTTCCTTTTTATGCTAACCATTAGTATTCGTCTTACACTTGTTATTTTACTAATTACACCTATTTGCTTTTTAATAGCGAAAAATATTGCAAAGGGCTGTTCTAAAATGTTTCGTTTGCAAAGTGAAACAGTGGGGGCATTAAATGGATATACGGAAGAAATGATTGGCAATCTAAAGGTAGTAAAAGCCTTTGGCTATGAAACATCAGCTATGAAGGAATTTGCAGAGAAAAATCAAAAGTTATATGAATGTGGGCAAAAGGCACAGTTTTATTCTTCCCTTACTAACCCCACCACTAGATATGTAAATAATTTAGCCTATGTTGCAGTATGCGTCATTGGTGGAATGATGTCTATAAAAGGAGGTTTTTCAGTAGGAAATATTACTAGCTTCTTAACCTATTCTACGCAATTTGCCAAGCCAATCAACGAAATGACCAGCATTACAACCCAACTACAAGCTGCTCTTGCTTCGGCAAAACGTATTTTTCAATTCCTAGATGAAACAGAAGAGGAAATTGGAGAAAACAAAATGCTTCCTGATAAAATAAAAGGAGAGGTTGCCTTTAAACAGGTTGCTTTTGCTTATGAAAAGGAAACACCACTGATAAAAAACTTTAATTTGCAGGTAAAGGAAGGCAGTATGATTGCCATTGTAGGTCCGACTGGTGCTGGAAAATCTACCTTAGTAAATTTATTAATGCGTTTTTATGATGTGGATAACGGAAGTATTAAGGTAGAGGGGCAGGATATTAGAACCTTAAGTCGTGATAGCTTGCGTAGTAAAATCGGAATGGTATTACAAGAAACCTGGTTATTTAAAGGGACGGTAAAGGAAAATATTGCTTATTCCAAACCAGAGGCTACAGAGGAAGAAATTATTGCTGCTGCAAAAAAAGCATATGCCCATGGCTTTATAAAAAAATTAAAGCATGGCTACGATACCATGATAGAAGAGGATGGTAAAAATTTATCCCAGGGTCAAAGACAGCTTCTAACCATTGCCAGAGTTATGCTAATGGACCCACCAATGCTTGTACTAGACGAAGCTACTAGTAGCATTGATACAAGAACGGAATTAAAAATTCAGGCTGCCTTTGCAAATATTATGAAGGGTAGAACTAGCTTTATCATTGCTCACCGCTTATCTACTATAAAGGATGCAGATGTTATTTTAGTTTTAAATAATGGTGATATTGTAGAACAAGGCTCTCACCAGGAACTTCTAGATAAAAAAGGCTTTTACTATGAACTATATCA
>JAFPBJ010000192.1 GCA_017390525.1 Lachnospiraceae bacterium
GAGAAAGGTGAAGAATATTTTAGAAAGCTAGAAACGAAAGTAGTAAAGGATTTATCTCATAAGCTAGAGGGCTATGTTGTGGCTACTGGTGGTGGGCTTCCACTAAGAAGAGCCAATCAAAAACCTTTAAGAAATATGGGAACAGTGATTTATTTAAAATCCTCGGAAAATACCATATATCAGCGCTTAAAGTATGACACCACTAGGCCATTATTACAAGGGGACAACCCAAAAGAAAAAATACACAAAATTTTAAAACAGCGGGAACCAATTTACAGAAGAGTGTGTCACCGCTATATAAAAACTGATAACCGCTCCTTTGAGCAAATTGTAGAAGAAATAGAGGGATATATCAATGAAATTACTAGTAATCAACGGACCAAACATTAATTTTTTAGGAATTAGAGAAAAAGGTATCTATGGAGAGGAAAATTATGATTATTTACTTTCCACCCTAGAAGCCAAAGCAATGGAATTAGACATAAAAGTGGATGTATTTCAAAGTAATCATGAGGGGGCTATTATTGATAGGATTCAAGAGGCTTACTCTGATGGAACCAATGGAATTATAATTAATCCAGGGGCATTTACTCATTACAGCTATGCTATTCGTGATGCATTAGCATCTATTCAGCTTCCAAAGTTAGAGGTACACATTTCCAATGTATATAAAAGAGAGGAATTTAGACATCATTCTGTTACGGCGCCAGTTTGTAATGGACAGCTAGCAGGACTTGGATTAAAGGGATATTTATATGCCATGGAAGCGATGGTGGATATGATCAATGAATAATCAACTAAAAAAAATAGAAGAGATAAAGAAAAAATATAGCCAATGTGCAATTTTAATTACAGACCAATATAATAGGCGTTACTTAAGTGGGTTTACTGGCTCAGCAGGTAAGCTATTACTAGCCAATGAGGCGAATTATTTGTTAACGGATTTTCGCTATATTGAGCAAGCTACAGCTCAAGCTTCTAACTTTACTTGTATAGATGTAGGCACAGAGGGATATATAAAAACCATGAACAACCTACTAACACAGCATGAAGTAACAAGCCTTGCCTTTGAAAATGAATCCATTTCCTATATGGAATATAAGAAATTAGAAAAAGAGGGAAAACAAAAAGAATTGGTACCACTACATTCCGATATAATAGATTTACGAGTGGTAAAAACTGGGGAGGAGCTACAAAAAATAAAGCAGGCAGAAGCAATTGGAGACCAAGCATTTTCCTATATTTTATCCCAAATTAAAGAAGGGATGACAGAACTTGAAATTGCCCTTTTGTTAGAGGTTGCTATGAAAAAAGCAGGAGCAACTGATGTAAGCTTTTCTACCATTGTAGCTGCTGGCGTTCATTCCTCAATGCCCCACTGGGAGCCTGATCATACTAAGGTAAAAAATGGTGATATGATTACTATGGATTTTGGCTGTATTTTTGAAGGCTATTGCTCTGATATGACTCGTACTATTGTGCTAGGGAAGGCAAATGAGGAGCAAAAAAAGTTATACAACCTTGTAAAGCAAGCACAGGAAGCTGCCCTTTCTTATATTAGTGCTGGAAAAACAGGCTATGAGGTGGACAAAATTGCAAGAGATATGATTTATCAGGGGGGCTATGAGGGTTATTTTGGACATGGTTTAGGTCATAGTGTAGGACTTTATATTCATGAAGAACCAAGACTGTCTCCAAGATGTAATAAGGTGTTAAAAGAAAATACTACTATGACGGTGGAGCCAGGAATTTATCTTCCAGGTAAATTTGGTGTAAGAATTGAAGACCTAGTGGTAATCAAAGAAAACGGCTATGAGAATTTGACTCATTCTAGTAAAGAGTTAATTGAGTTATAGAAAGACAAAGTATAATGAAGATAATAACATGGATTAGAAAAATTTTTAAGAATGAAATGCTAAGGTATTTAGTAGCAGGAGGACTTACTACAGGGGTAAATGTGGTTTCCTTCTTTTTATTAAGAAAAGTATGTCACGTTCCGTTGCAAGCTAGTAATTTTATTGCAATTATGGCTGCAATTTTATTTGCTTATGTAGTCAATCATGGCTTTGTGTTCCAAAGTAAAAAAGAGACCTTACTAGAATACCTTAAGGAAATGTGTAAATTTATTGGAGCTAGACTCTTTACTATGCTAGTAGAAATTGGTGGCGTCTATATTATGGTAGTAGCTTCTCATATCAATGAGATGGTGTCTAAGATTGCCATACAATTTGTGATATTAGTTCTTAACTTTGTAATTAGCAAATACTTTGTTTTTACCAAAGAAAGGACAATAAATAATGAAGAAACAGTATACTCTATAAAAAAAGGTTGAATTATCCATAAAATTATTATAAAATAGAGTTAATAGCGATATTTAAGGAGGAAAACAAATGATTTCAGCAGGAGATTTTAGAAACGGACTAACTATCGAGCTTGATAATAACGTATATCAAGTAATCGAGTTCCAACATGTAAAACCAGGTAAAGGTGCAGCTTTCGTTCGTACTAAGTTAAAAAATATAAAGAGTGGTGGTGTGGTAGAAAAAACTTTCAGACCAACTGAAAAATGCCCACAAGCTCATATTGAAAGACAAGATATGCAATATTTATATTCAGATGGTGAGTTATATCACTTTATGAACGTAGAAACTTTTGACCAAATCGCATTAAATCAAGATGCAATTGGGGATTCTCTTAAGTTCGTAAGAGAAAACGATATGGTAAAAATGGTATCTCATGCAGGAGAAGTATTTGCAGTAGAACCACCATTATTTGCTGAATTAGAAGTAATTGAATGTGAACCAGGAGTAAAAGGTGATACTGCTACAGGTGCAACAAAGCCTTGTACAGTAGAAACAGGAGCAACAATTTATGTACCATTGTTCGTAGAACAAGGAGACAAGCTTAAAATTGATACAAGAACTGGTGAATATTTATCAAGAGTATAATACAAGATAAGAGTAAAGGGGTTCCTTTTGTTGGAGCCTCTTTTCTTTGCATTTTTTGGAAGGAAGGCACCAAAGGTGAAAATAATCAAAGAAGCATTTATTATTTTAGCAATATCATTAGTGGGAGAGATTTTAAAAAGTTTGATTCCGCTACCAATTCCTGCTAGTATTTATGGATTTGTGATTTTATTTGTTGGACTCTATACCCATATGATTCCTTTAGAAAAAGTAAAAACCACAGCAGATTTTTTAATTGAAATCATGCCTCTCATGTTTATTCCAGCGGCAGTAGGATTACTTGTGTCAGGAAAAGCATTAACAGAAATTCTGCTACCCTTTATTTTAATCGTTTGTGTTTCAACTATTATTGTAATGGGCACCTCAGGAGCAGTGACTCAGTGGAGTATGAAGGGGGCAAAAGCAAAGGAGGAATCGGACAATGAAGGAGCTATTTGAGCATTTACTTTATTTTGGAGTGGTAGTTAGTGTTGTTGGATATGAAATCGGTTTATGGCTTAAGAAAAAGACGAATTTTTCCTTGTTTAATCCGCTTTTGATTGCAGTGATTTTTGTAATGGGATTTTTATCCTTGTTTCATATACAGTACGAAGCCTATGAAGAAAGCGCTTCTTTATTAAGCTATCTTCTAACTCCAGCCACAGTTTGCTTAGCTGTACCCTTATATGAGCAGCTAGAGCTCTTAAAAAAACAATATAAAGCAATTTTATTTGGGGTGATATCAGGGATGGTGTCAGGCTTAATTAGTATTTTTTTGTTGTCCTTATTATTTCACCTTAACCATACCCAATATGTAACCCTTCTTCCTAAGTCCATTACCACAGCTATCGGTATGGGAGTATCAGAAGAAATTGGAGGAAATGTTACCATTACAGTAGCAGCCATTGTAGTGACAGGAATTCTTGGAAATGTCATAGGAGAAGTGGTGCTTCGTTTCTTTCATATTAAAGAACCCATTGCAAAAGGAATTGCATTAGGAGCAGCTTCCCATGCTATTGGTACTTCAAAAGCTATGGAGATAGGAGAAGTAGAAGGGGCAATGAGTAGCCTATCTCTTGCAATTACAGGTTTACTTACAGTAATTGCAGCTCCAATCTTTGCTAATTTTATGTAAGAAAAAAGAGCCCATCGGCTCTTTTTTTCAAGTATGGTGAAACAACACTTTTTAGACATTAAATTTAAATAAGATTACATCTCCATCTTGTACCACATAATCCTTTCCTTCGGAACGAACTAATCCTTTTTCTTTGGCAGCGTTCATACTTCCTTGTTCCATTAGGTGCTCATAATTTACTACTTCAGCACGAATAAAGCCTCTCTCAAAGTCAGAATGGATTTTTCCAGCAGCTTGAGGTGCTTTTGTACCTTTTTTAATGGTCCAAGCCTTGGTTTCTTGTTCCCCAGCTGTAATGTAGCTAATAAGACCAAGTAGGGAGTAGCTAGCGCGAATTAATTTTTCAAGACCGGATTCCTTTAATCCTAAGTCTTCAAGGAACAATTTCTTTTCTTCATCGTCTAGCTCAGAAATTTCTTGTTCAATTTGTGCACAGATTACAAATACTTCAGAATCAAATTCCTTTGCGTAATCTACCACCTTTTGTACCCATTCATTACTAGCTCCGTCGTCTGCTAAATCATCTTCATTTACGTTGGCAGCGAAAATAACAGGCTTTGCAGTAAGTAGGTTATAGCTTTCAAACCATTCTAATTCTTCTTCGTCATCAGTTTCAAAGGTTTTGGCTAATTTACCAGCTTCTAGGTGTTCCTTGATACGATTTAGTAAGGCAAGCTCTTTTGCAAGAGTTTTATCATTTTTTGCGCCTCTTACAGTTTTAGCAATACGACGATCAAGTACTTCAATATCAGAGAAAATAAGCTCGAAGTTAATGGTTTCAATATCTCTTAATGGGTTTACACTTCCGTCTACATGAACAATATTAGAATTTTCAAAGCAACGAACTACATGAACAATAGCATCTACCTCGCGTATATTAGATAAAAATTGGTTTCCAAGACCCTCGCCTTTAGAAGCTCCCTTTACTAAGCCTGCAATATCTACAAATTCAATGACAGCAGGTACAGTGCGCTTAGAATCATACATTTTGGTTAAGTTGTCAAGACGCTCATCTGGTACCATTACAATTCCCACGTTAGGGTCAATGGTGCAAAATGGATAGTTAGCAGATTCAGCCCCTGCTTTGGTTAATGAGTTAAATAATGTACTTTTACCTACATTAGGTAAGCCTACGATTCCTAATTTCATAAATATATTTCCTTTCCTTTCATTTAATTCCTTTCGACAAACTTACAAAATTATAACATAAAATGAAAAGAAAAGCAAAAGGTTTGCCATAAAAGAAAGGCTATGCTAGAATAAAGAAAAAAAGCAAAAGGAGAATATAAAATGGAACAAAATAAGTCAGGGGCGCCAACCTATGAATATACGCAGATGCCCCCAGCAAATAACCCCAATGGGGCAATTCCACCTAATCCTTCTAATCAAAATATAAGACCAAGAATGGCACCACCTCGTCCTAGATTTAGGGAGGCGATTCTTTCGGATAAATCTTGGTTTGCCATGGCAGGATTATTTTTTGCAATTTTATATGCAGTATGTTTATACGATAATTTAAGAGGAATTGGACACGGTATATTTTTAGTAGGAGCCTTCGTGATTATGCTAGTAGTGGCTAAAAAGCTGCAGCTAAAAATAAAGCCCCTCGCAGTGTTTTATTTTGTAATGCTCATACTTTGCCAAGTATCTATAGGCTTTACCACCAGTCTTTATTTACAGCTTGGTAGTAGAGTGCTTTCTATTATTTTAATACCACTGATTGTAATAGAGCAATTTTACGAAACCAAGGAGTATCATTTTGGAGATTATGTTTTAGGTGGGCTTCTATATTATATTAATATGGTACCTAGCTTTTTTTCACCCTTCTTTTCACCTAGAGTGAAAACAGAAAAAAAACGAGAAAAGCTAAAACCAATTATGCTTGGAATTGTCCTTGCATTTCCTATGGCGATTTTAGCCATTTACATATTGTCAAAAGCGGATTTAGTATTCCGTTCTGTGATTCAGAAAATATTTGGTAATATCTTTTTTTCTGTAGATTTCTTTTTTGTACTGTTATTAGGTGTATTTGGCTTCTTTCTATTTTTTGCCTTTGTATATGCGGCAGCAAAAGAGGATTTAGCAGCACTGAAAAGAATAGAAAAGGAAAAAAAGGATTCCCTCATTGCCATTACCTTTTCTAGTGTATTATGTGGAATTTATCTTTTGTTTTCCTTTGTACAAATCGGATACTTATTTATTGGTAATTTAAAACTTCCTGATGGAATTACTTATGCAGCTTATGCAAAAAAAGGCTTTTATGAGCTACTTTGGATTAGCATTTTAAATGTAATTTTAGTAGTAGTGTGTAGTAAGATTTTTAAGCGTACAGCGGGACTTAAGGCTGTTCTTACAGTGATTTCCCTAACTACCTATTGTATGATTGCTTCTGCCTTATGTAGACTGTTGCTTTATATTTCTAATTATCACCTGACTATAAACCGTATCATAGCCTTGTGGGTATTAGCAGTGATTACGGTAGTAATGACAGGGGTGATTTTATCCATTTATATAGAACGCTTTGGCTTGTTTAAATTTTGCATGGTAACGGTTTTAATTTGCTATTTATGCTTTGCTTTTTCCAAACCTGATTACTATATTGCATCATATAATATTGCCCATATGGAAGAAGTAAGTGATAAAGATTTTAAATATTTAACCCATAATTTATCCTTAGATGCGGCACCAGCCCTTCTTAAGCTATCGGATGAAACCTTATCAACCTATACTGCTTATGATAATATTACTACACGTTTTGAGATAAATTATCTTCAAAGGGAAGAGCTGGTAAGATATAACGAATATTTAGAGAAATATTATTTTCAAAAAGTGGAAAGACTAGGAGAAGAAAATTATGGAGCGAAATTTAATTTATCCATTTATTTTGCTAAACAGTCTAAGAAGCAGTTTGAGAAAAAAAGCGAGTATGTAAATAATGAAGCATACTTGCCATTAATAGGAATGGAGTAACTAAGACAATGGATTTATGTACAATTAATTTTCCTAATTTAGGGATAAAATTACACAATATTGGGGAAGGAATTTCAATTTTTGGATTTGAAATTAAATATTATGGGATTGTCATTACATTGGGATTTATTTTGGCATACTTTTTAACAAGAGCAGAAGCGAAAAGAACCAAACAAGATCCGGAAATTTATTTGGATTATTTGCTTTGTATGATTTTGCCTGCAATTATAGGAGCTAGACTTTATTATGTGATTTTTAGCTGGGATTTGTATAAGGACAATCCAATACAAGTTTTCAACATTCGTGGTGGGGGCTTAGCGATTTATGGAGGAATTATTGCAGGTGTCATTACACTCATTGTATTTTGTATGGTGCGCAAGCAAAAGTTTCTCGTAATGGCAGATACCATTGTAATGGGCTTGTTAGTAGGACAAATTATGGGAAGATGGGGGAATTTCTTTAACAGAGAGGCCTTTGGAGGCTTTACAGATGGATTATTTGCTATGCAAATTCCCGTTTCTGATGCAAGCTATACTACAACAGAGCTATTAGAAAAGGCAGTTCAAATAGGAGGAGAGACCTATATTCAGGTTCATCCCACCTTTTTATATGAAGGACTTTGGAATTTGGGAATTTTATTATTCCTGCTTTGGTTTAGAAAACGAAAAAGAATTACTGGGGAAATGTTTTACATTTATGGAGTGCTCTATGGTTTAGGAAGATTTTTTATCGAAGGTTTAAGAACAGATCAACTATTAATCTTTGGAAAAATTCCAGTATCTCAAATTGTGGCAGTTGCTTGTATGGTAGTATTTACTACACTTTTGATTCAAGGAAGAATAAAGAATAAGCCAGAGTATATCCCCCCACTATCTACCACTGAAGAATAAATTTTTATAAAAAACTTAAAAAATCAAGGGAAATTACGCTTTTTCCATTTTTTGAAAAGCGAATTTTACCTTGATTTTTTTTGCGTTTTCATATAAAATAGAAATACAAGTGGTGCAAAGTGGATGAAAGTGGTAGAAAGTGGAGAGGAGGAATTGAGATGTTTAAAGGCGAATATAATCATACGATTGACGCAAAAGGCAGACTCATTATACCCTCTAAGTTCCGTGAACTACTAGGAGAAGACTTTGTTATTACAAAAGGACTAGACCACTGTCTTAGTGTATATCCTAAGACAGAGTGGGAGAAGTTCGAGGAAAAGTTAAACCAACTTCCAATGACCAATAAGGCAGCGAGAAAGTTTGTACGTGCTAATTTATCTGGTGCAAGCTCTTGCGAGCTTGATAAGCAGGGAAGAATTTTAGTACCAGGTGTACTAAGAGAATATGCAAGCTTAGATAAAGAGGTTGCGGTCATCGGGGTATCCAATCGTGTTGAAATATGGAGCAAGGATCTTTGGGAAGCTTATATAAATGATGAGGAAGAAGATATGGATTCCCTTGCAGAGCAAATGGAAGATTTAGGTTTCTAGGAAGGAAGACAAAGCATGGAGTTTTCACATAAGTCAGTGCTATTAAAGGAAACAATTGAACAATTAAAGGTAAAGCCAGATGGAACTTATGTGGATGGAACACTAGGTGGAGCAGGACATGCTCTAGAGGTGGTGAAGCAGCTAGGAGCTTCGGGAAGATTCATTGGAATAGACCAGGACGAAGCAGCCATTACTGTCAGCAAAGAACGACTTTCTCCTTATGAAGATAAGGTGCATATTGTTAGAAGTAATTATAAAGATATGGTAATGGTGCTTAAAAATTTGGGAATCACTGGTGTGGATGGAATTGTACTAGACTTAGGTGTATCTTCCTATCAGCTTGATGAGGTATCAAGAGGCTTTACCTATAGAGAAGATACTTCTCTAGACATGAGAATGGACCAAAGGCAGGATAAAACAGCTAAGGACATTGTAAATGAATATTCCCAATCTGATTTATTTAGAATCATAAGAGATTATGGTGAAGATAAGTTTGCCAGTAACATTGCGAAGCATATTGTGGCGTACCGAAGTAAGAAGCCAATTGAAACCACAGGAGAATTGGTAGAGATTATTAAGGCAGCCATACCTATGAAGGTAAGAGCAGTAGGAGGACATCCTGCAAAACGTACCTTTCAAGCACTTCGTATAGAGCTGAATCATGAGCTAGAGGTATTAAAGGAATCCTTAGATGGAATGATTGATTATTTAAATCCAGGTGGGAGAATTTGTATTATTACCTTCCATTCTCTAGAGGATAGAATTGTAAAAAGTATTTTCAAAAAAGCAGAAAATCCTTGTACATGCCCACCAAATTTCCCGGTATGTGCTTGTGGGAATTTACCAAAGGGAAAAGTGATTACAAGAAAGCCAATTCTTCCAAGTGAAGAAGAATTAATAGAAAACAAACGCTCCAAAAGTGCCAAGTTAAGAGTGTTTGAAAAAATAGGTACCGTGTAAGGGGGAAAAGATTATGCCAAAGGGCACAAGTTATATGTATACAGATGGAAACACAGTTAGAAAATTAAATACTATACCAAAGGAAGCACCAAAAAGAGTAAAGAAACAGCCAAGAACCTCAGAACAGGTTAGAAGAAATCAAGAGAAGGTAATGGCATTTGATTTAAGCTTTACTTTATTTTTAGCAACCTTTGTTTTGCTTGCAACCTTAAGCTGTGTTTCATATTTAAAGGTACAAGCTAAGGTATTACAGCAAACGAAAACAGTAGCGGCTATGGAAGTAGAGCTTAATAAGCTTCAATGTGAAAATGATGCGGCAAAGGAACGTTTAAATAGTGCGGTAGACCTAAGCTATATTTATAAGGTAGCAACAAAGGAATTAGGAATGGTGTATCCATCTAATAATCAGGTGATTTATTATGAATCCTCACACTCTGATTATGTCAAACAATATGAGGATATTCCAGAAGCGAATTAAGTAGGTGAAACAAGTGGCAAAAAAAATACCAACGTTACTTAGAAGAATGAAAATTAAATTATTCTGGGTGTATTTTTTGTTTTTAGTAGGATTTTTAGTAGTAATTGGAAGACTTTTTTATTTTAGTATGGAAAAAGGAAAGGATTATGAAAAACGTGTACTATCACAGCAAAAATATTCCAGCGTAACCATACCCTATAAACGAGGAGACATTGTGGACCGTAAGGGAACTGTCCTTGCAAAAAGTGAAAGAGTCTATAATCTGATTTTAGAACCAGTCAATATTTTAAAGGACAAAAAGCAAAGAGAAGCCACAGTTTCGGCACTAGTGAAATATTTAGGCTATGAGCAATCAGAGCTAGACCAATTAATTGATTCTAACAGTAAGTCCTACTATGTAATAGTAGAAAAGGAATTAGAATATGATAAGGTAAAGCCTTATAAGGAATATCTTGAAACAAAAGAGGGGAAAAAGGTAACTGGAGTTTGGTTTGAAGAGGATTATAAAAGAAAATATCCTTATTCAACCTTAGCCTGTCATTTAATTGGCTTTACCTCTAGTGGTAATGTAGGAAATTGGGGAATTGAGCAGTACTACAGTAATACGCTAAATGGAGTCAATGGAAGACAGTATGGCTTCTTAAATGAAGAATTAGAATTAGAACGTACAGTAAAGCCTGCTATAAATGGAAATACCATTGTATCTACCATAGATGCCAATGTACAGACCATTGTAGAAAAGCATATTGCTAAGTTTCAAAAGGAAACAGGAAGTGATAATACCTCTGTGTTAGTGATGGATCCTAATTCGGGAGAGGTCATTACTATGGCAAATTCCAATCCCTTTGATTTAAATAATCCTAAGGATGATACCCTTCTTTCTACCTATTTAGGAAAGGAAGAAGTAGAGAAAATGAATGATGAAGAAAAATTAAATGCTTATAGTGAGCTATGGCGTAATTATATCATTAGTAATACGTACGAGCCGGGCTCTACCTTTAAACCCTTTACAGTGGCAGCAGGACTTGAGGAAGGAATCCTTAAGGGGAATGAGACCTATGTTTGTGATGGAAAACAGTATTTTAAAGGGGTAGAAAAGCCAGTAAAATGTAATAAAGTAACAGGACACGGAACCATTACCCTAGAGCAATCCATTATGCTTTCTTGTAACGATGCTTTAATGCAAATTGGGGAAAAGGAAGGTGTAGAGGTATTTTCTAAGTACCAACATATTTTTAATTTTGGAGAAAAGACTGGTATTGATTTACCAGGAGAGGCAGATGCCAAGGGCTTATTAATTCAGGCTGATAAATTTAGACCTATTGATTTAGGAATTAACTCCTTTGGACAAGGGTTTAACTGCTCTATGATACAGCTTGCTAGTGGCTTTTGTTCCTTGATTAATGGAGGAGATTATTATGAGCCTCACGTTGTAAAACAGGTTTTAAATGATGAGGGTGGTTTAGTAAAAAATGTAGAGAAAAAGGTATTAAAAAAGACAGTTTCTAAGTCTACCTCAGATACACTAAAGCAGTATTTATATAAAACGGTAGCAGAAGGAACTGCAAAAAGTGCAGGAGTAGAAGGATACGCAATCGGAGGAAAAACAGGAACCGCTCAGAAATATCCTCGTGCCGAAAAGAATTATTTAGTTTCCTTCATTGGTTTTGCTCCTGTTGATAAGCCACAATTTTTAATTTATGTAACTATTGATGTACCACATACATCACCACAGGCAAACAGTGGACTAGCAACGCATCTTGCCCACGACATTATGGAAGAAATTTTACCATATTACAACATCAATAAAACAGAAGACACAAGTCAAAAAGAAACTGAATAGATTTGAAACGAAACACATAACCTTATAAAAACAAACTAAGTTTTTATGAGGTTTTGTTTATGGAAAAAAATAAAACGTATAATAAGAGAAAAATTATGATTGTAGCAGGGGTCATTTTTCTTTGTAGTATTTTACTTTGTGTCAGATTATCCTATTTAATGGTAAAACGTTCACAGTATTATCAAAAATTAGCCTTGGATTTACATCAAAGGGAACGATCTATTAAGGCGGAAAGAGGAGAAATTTATGATAGAAATGGGGTTTTAATTGCAGCAAATAAGCCAGTTTGCACGATTTCTGTCATACACAGTCAAATCAAAGATCCTAATAAGGTGGTAAAGGTATTAGCCAGTGAGCTTGATTTAAAGGAGGAGGAGGTAAGAAAGAAAGTAGAAAAGGTTTCTTCTAGAGAAAAAATAAAAAGTAATGTGGAGAAAGAAATTGGAGATAAGCTAAGAGAATATGATTTAGCAGGGGTAATGATTGACGAGGATTATAAAAGGTATTATCCCTACAATGAATTAGCTTCTAAGGTCATTGGTTTTACTGGGGCAGATAATCAGGGCATTGTTGGGCTAGAGGTAAAATATGATAAGTATTTACAAGGAAAACCAGGGAGTATTTTAACCTTAACAGATGCAAGAGGGGTAGAAATTAAAAATGCCAGTGAAGATAGAGTGGAGCCGCAAAAAGGCTGTAGCCTTTATTTATCCTTAGATGTAAATATTCAAACCTATGCTCAGCAGGCAGCAAGAAAAATTTATCAAACCAAAGAGGCGAAAAGTGTTTCTATGATTATTATGAATCCACAAAATGGAGAAATCTATGCTATGGTAAATTGGCCGGAATTTGACTTAAATCAGCCCTATACCTTAATGAATGAAACCAATCAGGTGTATAGTAGTAAGAAAAAACAAGAGCTTCTAAATCAAATGTGGAGAAATAAATGTATCAACGATACATATGAGCCTGGTTCTACCTTTAAAATGGTCACCGCTACAGCTGCATTAGAGGAGGGAGTAGTAACAAAAAAGGATACCTTTTCCTGTCCAGGATTTCGTATTGTAGAGGATAGAAGAATTCGTTGTCACAAAACCACAGGTCATGGAGGCGAAACCTTTGAACAAGGCTTTATGAATTCCTGTAATCCAGTATTTATGGACGTAGGTGCTAGGGTAGGAAAGGAAAAAATGTATGAAAATTACAAAAAATTAGGACTTTTTAAGAAAACAGGAATTGATTTACCAGGGGAAGCAAATTCTATCATGCATAAGCTTGAGAATATTAAAGCGGTTGAGCTGGCAACTATGTCCTTTGGGCAGTCTATACAGATTACTCCCATTCAGCTCATTAGTGCAGCTTGTACCATTGTAAATGGAGGCAAAACCATTACTCCTCATTTTGGGGTGAAGGTGGTTAACGAACAAACAAAAGAAATCACAACTCTTACTTACGAAGAGAAAGAGCATGCAATTAAAAAAGAAACCTCTGACCAAATGAAGGAATTATTAGAGGCGGTAGTTGCAAAAGGAGGAGGAAGTAAAGCACAAATTGAGGGATATCGCATAGGTGGGAAAACTGCTACAAGTCAGAAGCTACCAAGAGGAAATGGAAAATATATTTCTTCCTTTATTGGCTTTGCACCAGCAAATAATCCTACAGTAGCAGCCCTAGTGCTAATTGATGAACCCACTGGAATCTATTATGGTGGTACCATTGCAGCTCCTGTCATTAAAGAGGTATATGAAAATATTTTGCCTTATTTAGGGTTAGAGCCAGAATACAAGGCAGGGAATGAGGAAAAAGAGGAATAGGGGCTATTTATAAAATGAAACAGGAAAAAAGAAAAGAAAACCAACGGATAAGGTTGATAAATAAAAGGAAAAGCATTATACTAGAAAGAGTATGTAAAATACAGTACGAAAAAAATAAAGAGGTGCAACATGAGTTATAAAGTTTTAATACCAATATTAATTAGTTTTTTTATTAGTGTCGTTTTAAGTCCCTTTGTAATTCCTTTTTTAAAGAAATTAAAATTTGGGCAGTTTGTTAGAGATGATGGGCCAGAGTCTCATTTAAAAAAGTCGGGAACTCCAACTATGGGGGGACTGATTATTTTAACTAGTATTGTGATTACCTCACTATTTTATATGAAGGATTATCCTCATATCATTCCAATTTTAGTGACTACATTAGGGTTTGGCTTAATTGGATTTTTAGATGATTACATTAAGGTAGTGATGAAACGCTCTCTTGGGCTTAGAGCTTGGCAGAAAATGTTAGGGCAGGTGCTTGTAACAGGAATTTTTGCTTATTATTTACTTAATTTTACAGATATAGAGACGAGTATGATTATTCCTTTTGGGAAGGGAGCAGTCTTAGAACTTGGAATCTTTTTTGTTCCATTCTTATTTTTTGTAGTATTAGGAACTGTGAATGGAGCGAACTTTACAGACGGATTAGATGGTCTTGCATCTAGCGTTACAGTGTTGATTGCTACCTTTTTTACAGTGGTGGCAATTGGAACGAAGTCTGGAATTGAGCCAATTACTGGGGCAGCAGTAGGAAGCTTATTAGGCTTTTTAATGTATAATGTTTATCCAGCAAGAGTATTTATGGGAGATACAGGGTCTCTAGCCCTAGGTGGATTTGTAGCCTCTACCGCATTTATGCTTCGTATGCCTATATTTATTGCAATTGTAGCGTTTATTTATTTGGTGGAAGTACTTTCAGTTATTATTCAGGTAACCTACTTTAAGAAAACTGGAAAAAGAATCTTTAAAATGGCTCCAATTCATCATCATTTCGAACTTTGCGGTTGGCCGGAAACAAAAGTAGTAGCTATTTTTTCTATCGTAACTGCAGTATTATGTTTAATTGGATTGATTGCACTTTAGAAGAAAGGGAAGAAACAATGTCTAAGGAAAAGAAACAAGAATTAAAAAAAGTAATGGTATTAGGAGCAGGGAAAAGTGGAATTGCAGCCACAAATCTGTTGGTAAAGGAAAATATCAAGGTTGTATTATACGATAGCAATGAAGAAATTGAAGTAGAGCGTTTAAAGGAACAGCTTGAAAATGGTGATAAAGTAAAAATTGTATTAGGAAAATTAACAGCGGATATGATAAAGCAGTGTGATTTAGCAGTTATCAGCCCTGGAATTCCTATGGAAGAAGAATTTGTAAAGAAAATTCAAGCAGCTGATAAGCCAATTTGGAGTGAAATTGAATTAGCGTATTATTTTTCAAAAGGAAAAATCGCAGCCATTACAGGAACCAATGGAAAAACAACTACAACTGCCCTAGTAGGGGAAATTATGGCAAATTATTACGAAAGTACCTTTGTAGTTGGGAATATTGGCATTCCATATACTAAGGTGGCAGCAGATACGAAGGATATTAGTGTGATTACAGCGGAAATTAGTAGCTTTCAGCTAGAAACCATTCATAGCTTTAGACCAGAGGTAAGTGCGATTTTAAACATTACCCCTGACCATTTAAATCGTCATAAAACAATGGAAAACTATATTTTAACAAAACAACGCATTTGTGAAAATCAAAGTGAGAATCAGGTGTGCGTATTAAATTATGATGACATGATTACAAGAAAAATGGCACCTGTGGTTACTCCAAAGGTAATGTTTTTTAGTCGGTTACATAAGCTAGAAGAAGGGGTATATTTAGACAATGATGCCATTATGCTAGCAAAGGACAAACAAGTAAAGGAAGTCATTAAGCTAGCTGATATTAAGCTGCTTGGAGGTCACAATATTGAAAATATTATGGCAGCGATTGCAATTAGTGTTTCCATGCAGGTACCTCTTCATTTTATTAAGAATACAATTAAAGAATTTAAAGGGGTAGAGCATCGAATTGAGTTTGTAGATACCATTGGTGGTGTCACTTATTATAATGATTCTAAGGGTACTAATCCAGATGCGGCAATCAAAGGAATTCAAGCAATGGTAGCACCAACCCTATTAATTGGTGGGGGCTATGATAAAGGTGTTGCTTTTGATGAATGGATTGAAGCCTTTGATGGTAAAGTCAGATATTTGGTTTTATTAGGTCAAACTGCAGATTTGATTGCAGAAACAGCAAGAAAACATGGATTTGAGCAAATTATTAAGGTAGAGTCTTTAGAGGAAGCAGTAGCAACCTGTAAAAAGCTAGCAAATCCAGGAGATGCAGTTCTTTTATCACCAGCTTGTGCTAGCTGGGGAATGTTTGATAATTATGAGCAAAGAGGAGATTTGTTTAAAGAATATGTTAGAAAACTAAAGGGGTGATTAGGTGGCAAAAACAAAAAAACGTAAACTTTTTATGAAAGGTGAATATTTTGACTATACTACAGTCTTTGTAATTCTAGTGCTAGTGTGCTTTGGATTGGTTATGATTTATAGCACCAGCTCCTACAGTGCCTATATTAAGTTTGGAGATGCAGCCTATTTTTTAAAACGACAAGGAACCTTTGCACTTCTAGGACTCGCATGTATGTTTTTTGTTTCAAGAATAGATTATCACAATTATAAGAAATTAACATTGATAGGTTATGTTGTTTCCGTTGGATTATTACTTTTTGTATTCTTGTTTGGTTCAGAAAAATTAGGGGCAAAAAGATGGATTGAAATTGGACCGATTCAGTTTCAACCTTCAGAGATAGCGAAAATCGTTATGATTATTTTCGTTGCACATATGGTTAGTAATTGTGCAGCTGAAATAAAAAAATGGAAGATTTTACTTAAGGTATTATTTATTTCAGCTATTGTTGTAGGGTTAATTGCTATGGAAAACCTAAGTACAGCCATTGTAACCTTAGCCATTGTAATTGTAATCTTATTTGTAGCTAGTCCAAAGTACGGTCAGTTTATTGGGATGGGCATGATAGCGGCGGCAGGAATGGGCTTGTTTTTGGCTCTCTTTCCTTATAGAATTGAAAGAGTAAAAATTTGGCTTGCACCAGAGAAGTATGAAAAAGGATTTCAAACACTACAATCTCTTTATGCTATTGGTTCTGGTGGGATTTTTGGAAAAGGCTTAGGACAGAGTATGCAAAAAATGGGATTTATTCCAGAGTCTCATAATGATATGATATTTTCTGTTATTTGCGAAGAATTAGGGCTATTTGGTGCAATTTGTGTTATTATTTTGTTTTTGGTTTTAATATGGCGTCTTATGATCATTGCTGCCAATGCAAAGGATTTATTTGGCTCCTTGATTGTAGTAGGAGTTATGGCACATATTGCTACTCAGGTACTTGTAAATATCGCCGTTGTTACTAATACCATTCCACCTACAGGTGTAACCTTACCTTTTATTAGCTACGGTGGTACCTCTTTAGTATTTTTATTAATTGAAATGGGAATTGTACTAGGTGTATCAAGACAAATTAAGCTAGAACAGCACCCTTAAGGATTTTTTTAGAAAGGATAAGCATAAATTTCCCTATGCGTGAGTGTAATCATGAAGAAAAAAATGTGGATTCTAGTAGGAATCATTTTGGTTGTGGTAGGAATTACTACCTTTTACGTTGGCTCCCAATTTCATATTGATACTATTCAGGTGGTGGGAAATGAGCATTACACAGAGGAAGAAATCAAGGATATAGTAATGAGTCAGGGCTATATTAATAATAGCTTGGTGTTGTTTTTGAAAAATAAAATCAAACCCATTGAGAATATACCATTTATTGAAACTATAGATATAGAATATGTATCCAAAAATAAAATTACTGTTGAGGTATATGAAAAGGCCATGGCAGGCTGCGTATATTATATGGAGCATTACATGTATTTTGATAAAGACGGAATTGTGTTAGAAACCTCAAAGGATAAGCTAGAGGATGTACCATGTATTAGTGGGCTTAAGTTTCAGGAAATTATTTTACACCAAAAGCTACCAATTGAGGATGAAAAGCAATTTTCTGTTATTTTAAAAATTACACAATTAATTCAAAAGTATGAGTTGTCCATTGAAAAAGTACAATTTAATCAAGATGGCTCTAGTGTAATTTATACAGATAACATTAAGATTATGCTAGGAAATGATGGTTATGATGAGAAAATATCTAAGCTTCCAAGTATTTTAAAAGAGGCAAAAGGCTTAAAGGGAACCCTACATATGGAGGAATATGAAGAGGGAAAAAGCTTGAGTTTTACTGAGGAATAATAATCTATATTGGATTTTTTAAAATTTAAGGTTGATTATTTTACAAAAAAATAATATTATATAGTATAAGAGAATATTTCTAAACTACCATGAAAGAGGATGAAGGAGGAAGTACCTTGCTTGAAATAAAAAATAACGAAGAACAAATGCCAGCTAAAATTCTTGTAATTGGAATTGGTGGAGCAGGTAACAATGCAGTGAATCGAATGATTGACGAAAATATCGAAGGGGTGGAATTAATTGGTGTGAATACAGACCAACAAGCCCTTGCAATGTGTAGAGCCCCTAAAAAGGTGCAAATTGGAGAGAAGCTTACCAAAGGTCTTGGTGCAGGAGCTAAGCCAGAAGTAGGAGCTAGTGCAGTAGAAGAAAATAGAGAAGAAT
Source organism: Lachnospiraceae bacterium (assembly GCA_017390525.1). Taxonomy (GTDB): domain Bacteria; phylum Bacillota; class Clostridia; order Lachnospirales; family Lachnospiraceae; genus RGIG989. The sequence goes on from JAFPBJ010000192.1 coordinate 18,363, forward strand.
TAATGGAGCTTATGAAGGACGCTGATATGGTGTTCGTTACTTGCGGTATGGGTGGTGGTACCGGTACTGGTGCAACTCCTATTATTGCAGAAATGAGTCGTAACTTAGGTATTATTACAGTAGGTGTTGTTACGAAGCCATTTATGTTTGAAGGTAAACCTAGAATGAAGAATGCCACAGAAGGAATTGCTAAGCTTAAGGAAAACGTAGATACCTTAATTGTAATCCCTAATGATAAGCTTCTTCAAATTGTTGATAAGAGAACTTCTATTCCGGATGCCTTAAAGAAAGCAGATGAAGTGTTACAACAAGGTGTACAAGGTATTACTGACTTAATCTTTAGACCAGGATTAATCAATCTTGATTTTGCAGACGTACAAACTGTTATGAGAGATAAGGGAATTGCTCATATTGGAATTGGAACTGCGAGTGGAGAGGATAAGGCAGTGGAAGCAATTAAGAAGGCGATGGATAGTCCACTTCTTGAAACTACTGTATCAGGAGCTTCAGATATTATTGTGAACTTCTCAGGTGATATCGGACTTATGGAAGCAAATGAGGCAGTTCAATACTTGACAGAAATTGCGGGAGACGAAGCAAATATTATCTTTGGTACTGTAGATAATGGTAACGAAGGTGACGATGTTAGTATTACAATTATTGCAACAGGCTTAGATTCTGCTCATAGTACTAGAAAGAGCGTGGTAGATAGTATTGCAGCTACTTATTCAGGACAACCTATTAAGAAGACTGGTACTACTGCTACAAGTACAGTGAAGGAAACTCCTGTTACACCAGCTCCAGCAGCACCACAGCCTCAAGTAGAGGAAAAAATAATCGATATTCCAAAGTTTTTAAGAAGAAAATAAATAGAGCTTACACTAGATGAAAAAGACATTTGTAACAATATGTTGCAAGTGTCTTTTTTTGTTCCCTTTTCTAGAAATATTATTTGTTTGCAAGATTTGTAAAAAATAGAAGGATACAGGAGAAAAACCACTGATGAAGATTTGTGAAAATGACAAAAAAAGAAGCCTAAAATAGGTATAATGTACCCTAACATCGGTTTTAAGTAGGTAGGAGGTGAGCAGTGGAATATCAAATATATATTGATGTAGTATTTGTTGTAAATTTCATTATGGATTATATTTTGCTTGGACTAACAGGGAAGCTTTTGCAATATGAAAGAAAATGGTATCGATTGTTCCTCGCAGCTTTAGCAGGCAGCTTTTTTACTTGCATTCTATATGTGATACCACCTTCTAGTCCTATGGTTTATCAGGTGATTGCTTATGTGGGAATTACTTTTCTTATGGTTTTTATTGGTTTTCCAAAGCTAACTATGAGATTAGTCATAAAGGGTGTAGTGCTTCTGTATTTTGTTGCCTGTACCTTAGGGGGGCTACTTCATTTTTTGTATTATGACAGTAATTTTTTTTATGACCTAAAAAAATTTTTCCATAATAGCAAGCTAAAAGATATCGGAATGTTCTATTTTGTAATATTAACAGCTTGTGGATTTTTTATACTTAAATTATTCCTTCATATCATATTGCAGGTGAAAGAAAAAAATACCAACCTCTTAGAGGTAATCCTATGGATCAATGGAAAAGAAATTACAACAAAAGGCTTATTAGATACAGGGAATCATTTAAAAGAGCCTATGACAGGAAAGCCTGTGATGGTTTGTGAGTATCAATTAATAGAACCGTATGTTTCAGAACAACATAAATGCATAATAGAAGAGTATGTAAAAGAGGGAACAGTAAATTTGGAGCAAATGATAAAAGAAAATATAAAGGATATTAGATTGATACCCTTTCGCTCCTTAGGAAAAGAACAAGGAACAATGATAGGAATGATTGTAGAAAAAGTAACGTTAAAAAGTGAAACAGTACAAAGAACACTACATCACGTTGTTGTTTCAATTAGTGAAATTCCCGTTTCTATAAAAGGGGAATATTCTGTTATTTTACATCCGGATTTTTTAAAATAATTGAGGTTTTGTGTCAGAATAATGAAAATAGGTTATTGCGAAACGCAGTTTATGTATTCTGTACAACATAAAGAAGTTTTTGGGCGTTTCGCAAATGACTAAGTAATGAAAAAACAGAAAGGATAGAGCAGGCGTTTTGGGAAGAAAAGCACTGCGAGAAATAAAATTGGTAATTAAATTTAAAATGGTACATAGCGTAAAAAATCTACTTTTTTCGCCGAAGGGTGAAATTCATTATATAGGTGGTTCGGAAGTGCTGCCGCCCCCACTAGAGGCAAGTGAGGAGGCAAAGGTATTAGCACAGCTTGGAGGAGAATATGATGAGAAAGTAAAAACCTTATTAATTGAGAGAAATTTACGATTAGTGGTTTACATAGCAAAAAAATTTGATAACACAGGGATTGGGGTTGAGGATTTAATTTCCATTGGAACCATTGGCTTAATTAAGGCTATCCACACCTTTAATCCTAATAAAAATATTAAATTAGCTACTTATGCATCAAGGTGCATTGAAAATGAAATCTTAATGTACTTACGAAGAAATAATAAAACAAAGCTAGAAGTCTCTATTGATGAGCCTCTTAATGTAGATTGGGATGGAAATGAGCTGCTGCTATCGGATATTCTAGGAACAGAGGAGGATGTCATTTATAAGGATTTAGAAGAGGAGGTGGATCGAAAGCTTCTAAATCGTGCACTAGAGGTGTTAAGTGAAAGAGAAAAATTAATTATTGAGTTAAGATTTGGGTTAAATACCAAGGAAGGAGAAGAGAGAACACAAAAGGAAGTGGCGGATATGCTTGGTATTTCTCAATCCTATATTTCAAGGCTCGAGAAAAAAATTATGAAGCGGTTAAGAAAAGAAATTTTGCGTTTGTGTTAAGAAAAGGAAAAAATTGTATCAATAAAAAAGGTATATAAAAGTTTTCATTGGTAAATCATTCATAGTATACGAAACTAAACGATACTTGGAGGATTTACCAATGGCATTTAATAAAGTGGTAATTTGTGGCGTTGATACAGCAAAGCTTCCCTTGCTTAGTAGTGAGGAAAAGAATACGCTTTTTCAAAGAATTTTAGAGGGTGATAAAGAGGCGAGGGAGCTATATATAAAAGGGAACCTAAGGCTAGTGTTAAGTGTAATTCAAAGATTTTCTAATAGCAATGTAGCTCCTGATGATTTGTTTCAGGTAGGGTGCATTGGTTTAATTAAGGCAATTGATAATTTTGATATTACCTTAAATGTTAAATTTTCCACTTATGCAGTGCCTATGATTTTAGGAGAGGTAAGGCGGTTTTTACGAGATAATAGTAGTATTCGTGTCAGTCGTTCCTTAAGAGATATTGCTTATAAGGCTATTTATGCAAAGGAAGCTATGACTAGAAAAAATGATAGAGAGCCTACTATAGATGAAATTGCCAAAGAAATTGAGGTGGAAAAGGAAATGGTAGTATATGCCCTAGATGCCATAGCAAGCCCTATGTCCTTGTATGAGCCTGTATATCAGGAGGGAGGAGATGCCCTTTATATCATGGATCAAGTAAAGGATAAGAAAAATAAGGAAGAAAATTGGGTAGAAGAAATTTCTTTAAAAGAGGCGATGAAACGATTAAATGAGAGAGAATACCACATTATTAAAATGCGCTTTTTTGAAGGCAAAACTCAGACAGAGGTGGCAGAGGAGATTGCTATTTCTCAGGCACAGGTATCAAGACTAGAAAAACACGCCTTAAAAAGTATGAAGCAGTATTTGTCATAAAATATGGTATCTTGATAGGAAGCTTATCATAAGATATAAAAAGGAAGTCTTTTAGTGGGGAAGGCTATGCTATTTTCAGAGCTTAAGTGCAAGGAAGTAATTAATTGTAAGAATTGTAAACGGTTAGGCTTTGTAGTGAATATTGAAATAGATATTTGCACAGGAAGAATTAAGACCTTGATCGTGCCAGGACCTGGAAAATTTTTTGGATGCTTTGGCAGAACCAATGAATTTTGGATTGATTTTTGCCAAGTGAAAAAAATAGGACCAGATATTATTTTAGTGGAAATTGAGGAAGAAAAATGTATTCATAAATGTCAGGATGGTTTCTAAAAGGGTGAAAGCCATATTTTTTCTTGACCAATGATAAAAATACCTTTATAATGATACCAATTATGAAAGGTAAAATAGATTGGAGAAAAAATATGAGATGCCCTTTTTGTAATAAGGATAACACTAGAGTCATTGATTCAAGACCAGCAGAGGATAACAATGCTATACGAAGAAGACGTCAATGTGACGGATGTGAGAAGCGTTTTACCACATATGAAAAAATAGAAACCATTCCTTTGATTATTATTAAAAAAGATAAAAATAGAGAGCCTTATGACCGAGGTAAGATAGAATCAGGTATTTTAAATTCTTGCCATAAACGCCCGATTTCAGTGGAACAAATTGAAAAGACCATTGATGAAATTGAAAATGAGATTTTTAACCTTGAGCTAAAAGAGGTGGAAAGTTCTGTGATAGGAGAAATTGTAATGAAAAAGCTAAAGGATTTAGATGAAGTAGCTTACGTTAGATTTTCTTCTGTATATAGAGAATTTAAGGATGTAAATACCTTTATGGATGAACTTAAAAAAATTTTAGACGCTTAGTTGTGTCTTTGTTAGAAATTTGATATAATAAATTGGGTTTGCTTCTTTTGGAGGAAAGGAGCGTTATGTTTAATAAAATGATAAGTGGTACCGTTAGAGGAATCGACGGTATCGAGGTACAAGTAGAGGTGGATATTAGCTCAGGACTACCTACCTTTGAAATGGTAGGTTATTTATCCTCTGAGGTAAAGGAAGCCAAAGAACGGGTGCGCACTGCACTAAGAAATTCAGGATATGTATTACCGCCGAAGCGGATTACAGTCAATCTTTCACCGGCAGATTTAAAAAAGGAAGGATCTGCCTTCGATTTACCCATTGCAATCGCAATTTTAACATCTCTTGGGTATATTCACAAACAAAAAACAAGTTCATATTTTGCAGTTGGAGAATTAAGCCTAGATGGGAAAATTAACCCGATTCAGGGAGTACTACCCTTAGTGGATTTTGCAAAGAAGCGAGGCTTAAAAAGCTGTATTGTCCCAGAGCAAAATCAGCTAGAGGGCTGTGTAGTAAAAGGAATTAATGTTTATGGCTTTTCTCATTTAAAAGAAGTGGTAGATTTTTTAAATGAAGTAGACAAAAGAAATCCAGTTCCTTTTGATGAGAAATCCTACTTTGAACAGGGAGGGGAGGAGTATGATTTTAAGGATGTAGTGGGACAGGAAAGCATAAAGCGAGCAGTAGAAATTGCTGTTGCCGGCAGGCATAATTTGCTTCTAGAGGGACCACCAGGCGCAGGAAAATCTATGATTGCAAAACGTATCCCAAGTATTATGCCAGACCTAACCTTAGAGGAGAGCCTGGAGCTTACCAAGATTTATAGTATCAGTGGATTGCTAGGAAAAAAAGACGGGCTACTTACGAAACGACCATTTCGTGCACCGCACCATACCAGCTCCCAATTTTCTATTGTAGGAGGGGGAAGAATTCCCAAACCAGGAGAAATTAGTTTAGCCCATCACGGGGTACTATTTTTAGATGAAATGCCAGAATTTTCAAGGAGTGCCTTAGAAATTATGAGGCAGCCCCTAGAGGATGGAAAAATCACGTTATCAAGGGTAAATGCTAGCTGTGAATTTCCTGCAAATTTTATGCTAGTTGCAGCAATGAATCCGTGTCCTTGTGGATATTTTCCTGATTATAACCGATGTAGCTGCTCTCCCAATATGATTCAAAAATATCAAAATAAAATTAGTCAGCCCCTTCTTGATCGCATTGATATTAATATGTTCGTTGAGCCTGTGGGGATTGAAAATTTGCAGAAGGAGAAAAAAGGAGAAGGCTCTAAGCAAATGAAGGCACGAGTGGAAAAAGCGCATGAAATCCAAAGAAAACGATATAAAAATTGTAGCTTTTCCTATAATGGACAAATGACACCAAAGGAAATTGGTCGTTTTGTTAAAATTAAACCAGAACACGAGCCTTTGCTAAAAACTATGCTAGAAAAATATAAATTAAGTGCAAGAGCCTATCATCGGATTTTAAAGGTGGCAAGAACAATTGCAGACTTAGAGCAAAGTGAGACAATTGAAACACAGCATCTAATTGAGGCAGTTTCTTATAGACGACTATCAGGAGAAAGGGAGTAAGGGAAGATGAAGGATAAACATTTTTGGTATTGGTTAGTAAATATAGAAGGAGTGGGAAGAGGAACAATTTTAAAGCTGTTAAAGGAATTTAAGACTCCAAAGGCAATTTATGAAGCCTCAGAAAATGAAGTAAAGCCATATTTAAAGCCTAGCCAGCTGACAAATTTTTTGTTAAGTAAAAAGGATGAGCAAATTATGGAAGGGTTTCGTTCTATGGAAGAAAAGGGGGTGAATTTTTTATATCCCACTCAGGCGGAGTATCCAAGAAAGCTAAAGGAAATCTATGATTATCCCTTAGGGCTATATTATACAGGTAAGCTACCAAAAAACGAGGGAAAATCCATTGCTATTGTAGGCAGCAGAAATTGTAGCCCTTATGGTAGGGAAATGGCATATTATTTTGGCAGAGAATTAGCAAAGCAAGGAGTGGAGGTTATAAGCGGCTTTGCAGCAGGAGTGGATAGTATGGCACATAAGGGCGCCCTAGAGGCTTCTGGAAGTACCATTGGAGTATTAGGCTGTGGAATCGATATTTGTTATCCTATTGATAATATTCATTTATATAGAGAAATGAAAGAAAAGGCAGGACTTCTTTCAGAGTATGGACTAAAGGTGCAACCAAGACGACAGCTTTTTCCTATGAGAAATAGAATTATAAGCGGACTTTGTGATGGGGTACTGGTGGTAGAGGCAAAAGCGAAAAGTGGCTCCTTAATTACAGCGGACCAGGGACTAGAACAAGGGAGGGATATTTTTGCCTTGCCTGGAAGAAGAGGGGATGTACATAGCGAAGGGTGCAATAACCTAATAAAAATGGGGGCGAAGCTAGTAACAGAGGTGGAGGATATCTTAGAGGAATGGGGCATTTTTACTGAAAATAAAGAAAAAATTTGTGAAAAAAAGCAAAATTTGCTTGATAAGAAAGATAAAATGGTGTATAGTTGCCTTAGTTTAGAGCCAAAATATATTGATGCAATTGTAAAAGAATGTAAACTTTCTGTTCAGGAAACTATTAGTATCTTGTTTCGGCTTGAAATGGAGAATAAAATAAAACAGATTGTGAAGAATTATTATATGATTACCGTATAGATTTTTCGGAGGAGGATATAGATATGCCAAAGTATTTAGTCATTGTGGAATCCCCAGCCAAGGCTAAAACCATTCATAAGTTTTTAGGAAGTAATTACGAGGTAGTTGCTTCTAACGGACATGTAAGAGATTTGCCTAAAAGCCAAATGGGAATAGATATTGAACACGATTATGAGCCAAAATATATTACCATTAGAGGAAAGGGAGAGGTGCTTGCTAAGCTTCGTAAAGAGGTAAAAAAAGCGGATAAAATTTATCTTGCAACTGACCCCGACCGAGAAGGAGAGGCAATTTCCTGGCATCTATATGAAGCGTTAAAGCTACAGGATAAGAAATGTAGTCGAATTACGTTTAATGAAATTACAAAAAATGCAGTAAAATCTTCTATAAAAAATGCAAGAGAAATCAATATGAATTTAGTAGACGCTCAACAAGCAAGACGTGTACTAGATCGTATGGTGGGCTATCAAATTAGCCCTATTCTTTGGGCGAAAATAAAAAGAGGCTTAAGTGCAGGGCGCGTTCAGTCTGTAGCACTTAGGCTTATTTGCGATAGAGAAGAAGAAATCAATGCATTTATTCCAGAAGAATATTGGTCTCTAGAGGCAAGCTTACAAGTAGAGGGTAGTAAAAAACCACTACTTGCTAAGTTTGTAGGGGATCAAAAGGGAAAAATAGAGATTACAAGTAAAGAGCAGTTAGATAGCATTGTGAAAAAGGTAGAAAAAGCAGAATATAAGGTAGCGGAAATTAACAAAGGAGAAAGAAAGAAAAAAGCCCCTGTTCCTTTTATTACTAGTACCTTACAACAAGAGGCAGCAAGAAAATTGAATTTTTCTACCCAAAAAACTATGCGATTAGCCCAACAGCTTTATGAAGGGGTAGATATTAAAGGAAGAGGTACCGTTGGGTTGATTACCTATTTGCGTACAGACTCTATTAGAATTTCTGATGAGGCTCATGATGCAGCACTTTCTTATATTGAAGAGAATTATGGCAAGGAATATGTGGGTAGTTCGATTAAAGAAAAGGGAAAAGGGAAAAAAATCCAAGACGCTCATGAGGCAATTCGTCCAACAGATATGACCTTGTCTCCGGTAAAAATTAAGGATATGTTGTCAAGAGACCAGTTTCGTTTGTATCAGCTTATTTGGAATCGCTTTTTGGCTAGTAGAATGGAAGATGCAAAATACGAAACAACTTCTATTAAAATAGATGCAAATGGCTATCGTTTCCATACTTCTGCTTCTAAATTAGTATTTGATGGATTTATGGCAGTTTATGTAATGGATAATGAAAAAGAAGAGGTAAGTGCTTCCTTAAAAGCTATCGACAAAGATAGCAAGCTTGCTTTAGAGCAATTAGAAGAAAAACAACATTTTACTCAACCGCCCGCACATTATACAGAGGCACTATTAGTAAAAACCTTAGAGGAGCTTGGAATTGGACGTCCAAGTACATATGCCCCAACCATTACCACAATTATTGCTAGGCGCTATATTGTAAAGGAAAATAAGAATCTATATGTAACAGAGCTAGGAGAAGCTGTAAATCAAATGATGAAAAAGGCTTTTTCGTCTATTGTGGATGTAACCTTTACAGCGAATTTAGAGTCCTTACTAGGTATGGTTGAGGAAGGAAGTGTACAGTGGAAAACAGTGGTGCGTAATTTCTATCCTGATTTAGAAGAAGCAGTAGAAAATGCACTAAAAGAGCTTGAAGAGGTAAAAATTGAAGATGAAATTACAGAGGAGGTTTGCGAGGTTTGTGGAAGAAATATGGTAATAAAATATGGACCATATGGTAAATTCCTTGCTTGTCCAGGCTTCCCTGAATGTAAATTTACAAAACCTCATTTCGAAAAGGTGGGAGTAC
>JAFPBJ010000193.1 GCA_017390525.1 Lachnospiraceae bacterium
AAATATTTTGACAAGATGGAAAATGTGCTAAAAATGGTTGGATATTTTGCCCTTTACAAGAGATGAGACATAAAGTAAAATAAGGGGAAATTACGTTTTAGAAGAGGAGAGGAAAAATGGAGCATTTATTTTTTAGACGTAACAGACTTTCTATACCAGGAACCTTGTTGGTAGTAGGAGTTTTTTTAGTATATTTGGGCTTTCGGGATATGCGAGTAGCATTAAGAAAACCAGTGGATTTAAATCAGGTTACTAAGACACAGCTATATGATGGAATGAAGGTAGAGGGAACAGTGCCTATGAATTTAGGGGTATTTGATGGAGTGCATGAAACTTCTCCTAAGCAATGGTTTGTGATTGCTCTAGACAACGGTATGCTACTAGGCTTAGAAACTTCTGATGAGAAGTATGAAAAGTCTTTAAAGAAATTAGAAGAAGATACATACAATTATTTTGTAGAAGATACACAAAATTTAGATGAAGTTAAGAAGCCAGAGGGAGTAAAAATTAAGGGAGTTATTTATGCAATGGATGATAATACGCTACTTTCATTCACAAATACCATTTATATGGTGGCAAGAGATTTAAGATTACCAGACGAACCGTTAATCAATCATAGGGCATTTTACTATATAAAATGTGGAAAAAGTTATAGTTGGATAGTGAAATTACTTGGGGGTATTGCTTGTATTTTGTTAGCACTACGTTTCTTTGGTGTTTTTGTGGATGTAAAAATAAAGGAAAGAAACCCTGATACTATCTATAGAGGAGAAGAAGGGGGTAGCTTTATCAGTGAGGAGGATGATTGGGAGAAATTCAATCGTCAGTATGAACAAGAGCAGCCTATACCAAAACAACCACCGAAGCAAGAAACAAAAGTACAAAAGCTAAAAACGAGTGAGAGCATGACGGGGCTTCAGTTGAAGGAATAGGAAGTGATTTTGGTTGTTGCGTATTTATGAATCCTAAAGTAAAATAATGGATGAGGAAAATGAGGAAAGGAAAGAAAAAATATGAAAAACTTAAGAGGATTGTCGGGATTGATGGTTATAGTGGCAATTATGCTATTATTTTCGGGATTTTCCGACTTGTCTTGCAAAATGAAGAAACCAGTAGACATTAATACGGTAACTGCAGGTCAGTTAAAAAAAGGATTAGTAGTGGAAGGGGATTTGCAATACAATATAGGTCAATTTGCAGAGTCTTATACAACTTATAATTACATTCGAGTAGGAAGTAAGAAAGCCAATTATGTTGTTCCACTAAGTGATGGATCTTTTATTGGGCTTGAGAACTATTTTACAAAGCAAAACTCATTGTTTGATGCACAAGCGGATGAAACCTATAATTATTTGGCGGAAGAAACAGATCAAACACCACGTACCATTCATATTCGTGGACAAGTAAAACGAATGAATTACGAAACGCAAAAGATATTTAAACAAGCCTTCAGGGAATGGGGCTTTTCAGACGCAGAAATCACCCAATCGGCAACTGAATTTTATGTTGAGTATAAAAATTATAATAATTGGATTCTAAAAATCTTAGGTGGAGTAGTGTTAGTGGTATTGGCTATTTTGTCAACAGGAGCTTTCAGTAGTGGAAAAGCTGACACTGTTACAGCAGCTTCTAGTGGTACGGTAGTAAATGATGATTGGAATGAATTTAATTCTAATTATGAAACAGGTGCGCCAATGGATACAAATACAAGTCCTCAGCCTGAGCCTATTATTGGAGCAGCAGA
>JAFPBJ010000194.1 GCA_017390525.1 Lachnospiraceae bacterium
ATTACAGAAATTTTTGTATTATTAAAACGCTGCAACAAATACATTGACGAGACTATGCCATGGGCACTTGCAAAGGAAGAAGATAAGCAAGCACGTTTAAAAACTGTATTATATAATTTGGTAGAAAGCATTAATATTGCAGCTACTTTACTAGAGCCATATATGCCAGATACTGCTAAAAAAATGCTAGCACAAATCAATGGAGAGCCACATGATGTGGAACGTATGAATGAATTTGGTTTATATAAAGAAGGCACTAAAGTAGTAGAGAAGCCAGAGATTTTATTTGCCCGCCTTGATAAGGATGAGGTGCTAAAAAAAGCCGACGAATTAATGGCAGAGCGTAAAAAACAAGCAGAGTCAAACAACGAGCCAGTAATTGATATTGAGCCAAAGGAAGAAATTACCTTTGAAGATTTTACAGCTATGCAATTTCAGGTAGGAGAAATTATTGCCTGTGAGGAAGTAAAAAAATCAAAGAAATTACTATGCTCGCAAGTAAAAATCGGCTCAACTGTCAAACAAATTGTGTCAGGAATTAAAAACTTCTATACCCCAGAGGAAATGGTAGGCAAAAAAGTAATGGTACTTGTGAATCTAAAGCCTGCTAAGCTACAGGGAATTGTATCAGAAGGAATGCTACTTTGTGCGGAAAATGAAAAAGGCGAGTTAGCCCTTGTGGTACCTGAAAAGGATATGCCTTCAGGAGCAGAAATCAGATAGAATGGAGTAAGAAAACTATGGCATTAATCATTGATACTCACGCTCATTATGATGATGAAGTATTTGACCAGGATAGAGAGCAGCTGTTTGAAGCGATGAAGGACAAAATAGAGATAGTGGTAAACGTAGGCGCCAGTATGAAAAGCTGTCAGGATACGTTAGCGCTGATGGAAAAATATTCCTTTGTATATGGGGCATTAGGAGTGCATCCTAGCGAGGTAGAGCCCCTTACCCCAGCGGATATGGAGTGGATTAAGAAAGAGTCCTCTAAGGAAAAAATTGTTGCCATTGGTGAAATCGGACTTGATTATCACTGGAAGGAGCCAGCAAAGGAAGTGCAATATAAGTGGTTTATTGAACAGCTTAAGCTGGCAAGAGAGGTTTCCCTACCTATTATTATTCACAGTAGAGATGCTGCACAGGACACGCTATCCATACTAAAGCAGGAAAAGGCTTCCCAGCTTGGGGGCATCATCCACTGCTATTCCTACTCCAAGGAAACCGCAAAGGAGTTCCTAGATATGGGATTTTACTTCGGAATTGGTGGTGTGGTGACCTTTGCTAATGGGAAAAAGTTAAAGGAGGTAGTGGAATATTTACCTCTTGATAAGATTGTGCTAGAAACAGACTGCCCTTATTTGTCACCAGAGCCTAATAGGGGAAAAAGAAATTCCTCCCTTAATTTGCCTTATGTGGTAGATGCCATTGCAGCAATCAAGGGAATTTCTAAAGAGGAAGTAATAGAAGTAACACAGCAAAATGCAAAAGATGTATATCGAATCAAATAGCCGATAGGATTGGAGAAAGAATGGGAAAATTATCAAATCCAAAGGAAACCATAGAGGTCATTCAAAAGTATGAGTTTGCATTTCAGAAGAAATTTGGACAAAATTTTTTGATTGATGGACGAGTACTGGATAAAATTATTGCAGCAGCAAATGTAGGCCCAGAGGATTTTGTGCTAGAAATAGGACCGGGAATTGGTACAATGACTCAGTATTTGGCGGAACATGCAAGAGAGGTTGTTGCAGTAGAAATTGATAAAAAATTAATTCCAATTTTGGAAGATACATTAAAGGAATATGACAATGTTACCATTATTAATGAAGACATTTTAAAGTTTGACATTAATCAATTGGTGCAGGAAAAGAATCAAGGAAAGCCAATTAAGGTGGTTGCCAATTTACCTTATTATATTACCACTCCAATTATTATGGGGCTGTTTGAAAACAATGTGCCAATTGAAAATATAACAGTTATGGTACAAAAGGAAGTGGCAGACCGTATGCAGGTGGGACCAGGAAGCAAGGATTATGGTGCCCTTTCTTTGGCAGTACAGTTTTATGCCCAGCCGTATATTGTGGCAAATGTACCGCCTAATTGCTTTATGCCAAGACCGGGAGTAGGCTCAGCGGTGATTCGTTTAACGAGACATAAAGAAAAACCAGTAGAGGTAAAGGATGAAGCACTTTTATTTGCTTTGATTCGAGCTGCCTTTAATCAAAGAAGAAAAACCCTACAAAATGCCATTAGTAATGCAGGACTTGGAATTACAAAGGAACAGGTGCTAGAAGCACTTACGAAGCTAAATTTATCTCCAACCATTCGTGGAGAAGCCCTTAATTTAAAAGAATTTGCGGCACTTAGTGATGAATTAACAACCAAATAGACGAGATATGCATAAAATGCGTCACTTCTTCATATAATAGTTTGAAAGGAGTGACGCATTTTGGATTACAGAAGGATTGTTTCTTACATTTATTATTATGATAAAGGGGAGAAGGATAAAAATGTGGGATATGCGAAAATAGAGCAAAGAGGGGAAAATTTACGAGTGTACATAAACCTTAATGAGGTAAGGAAGCATAACACATATCAGGTATATTTTTATTGGTATGAAGAGGGGCAAATGAAGGGAATCAAAGGGGGAGAGCTTACATTAGAGGACGGGCTTGGAGAGCTAAAAACCGTTACAAAAACAAAACAGCTATTTGATTCTAATGTAGCCTTAGAGCAAATATGTGGAATTATTTTATTTTATAAGGAAGAGGATAGCTTTGGCAGTGAATGGGACGATGTTCCGATTGATATGGGAAGGTTCTATCAGCAGGTTATTTTAGGGGTAGGACAAGAGGAGGAGAGTCAGTTAAAGGCTGAGGAAATTGAGAGTGACATAGAAGAAGAGGCAGAGGTGATAGAGGAAGAGAACATGAGTGAAATAGAGGAGACCGAGGAAATAGAAGAGGACTTAGAGGCAAAAGAAGAAATAGCTTCAGAGAAAAAAGAGGAGGCGAAAGAGGAAGTTCATTTGCAAGAGGACGAGATTACACCCATGAAATTTGAAACAGATGGAAGGGAAAAAATTGCTCATATGATGAAGAATTTTCCAAAGCTTCCCCATTTTAAAAATAATGAAATTATAGAAAGTGTGAGAATTGAGCCACAGGACATTGGGCGATTAGATGTAAGAAATTGGGTACTGGCAAATAATAGCTTTTTGATTCACGGCTACTATAATTACAGATACCTTATGGTAGGAAAGGTAAGGAAGGAGGAGAACGAAAATGAAACCGTCTATGTTATCGGTGTTCCTGGAGTTTATTATAATAAAGAAAAATATATTGCCAACCTTTTTGGATTTTATCGTTTTATCCCTGTAAGGAAAAATCAGGTAAAAACGGGAGAATTCGGATATTGGGTTACGCAGTTAATATAACGGGTTATCATAATTTTTTTCAGAAAAGTTAGGCTGTAAAAGGGAAAAACGATAATGGTCACGAAATACGTGATTTACTTGTGCACATTCATATTCAATCCCTTCAAATTGAAAGCCTAACTTTTCAATTAATTTAATAGAAGGCACATTCTCTGGCAGTATTTTGGCTTCAATGCGATGTAGATGGTAGTCATTAAAAATAATGGAAAGTGCTTTTTTGCAGGCTTCATAGCAGTAGCCCTGTCTTTGGTAGCTGTGGTGCATTTTATACCCGAAGATTGCACTTTGAAAGGGACCCTTTGCAATGTTACTAAAGCTTATGCAGCCGATAATTTGTTCTGGGTCCTCTTTTGGAAAAATCCAAAGGCGTAATCCCTTTTGCTTTAGTATTTGGTCGTATTCGTAGGCAAGGGAGGCATTTTGATATTTTAGGGTATAAAAATTCTTTGGTCTTGTTAGCTCATAGGGCTCAAATTGTGCTTTGTTTTCTTCATAAAATTCTAGCACCTTCTCGGTGGCATCTGTATGGAGCACCTTAAGTAGGAGCCTTGGGGTCTCGTATTGGAAATACATCATCTTTGTCCTTTCATTTAGTCGATTCCTCTTATTTTCGTGTTAGGAATATTGGGTAGTAAAAGCGCTTGAAAGTGAAGTAGCGTTTCCTTATCAGGGCTGTGGAAGCCTTTTTGGATTACAAATTCCGATTCTTCATAGCTTTGTAGAAAATATTTTTGTGCACCCTTTAACCATTCACCGATTATGTGGATATCTTTTTCCACATGCAATTCCTTAACAATTGTAGTTCTAAACTCGTATGGAAGGGTTCCCTTCAACAAGTAATCCACCGATTTTTCAATGTTATCCACATTAATTGTGGATAACCCTGTGGCTTCAGGGTATTTTTGTGGACAATTTTTAATATCCATTGCCACATAGTCAATTAGCTTTTCCTCTACCAATTGCTTTAGTAGGTCAGGACAGTAGCCATTGGTATCTAATTTGATTTCGTAGTCTAGGGCTTTGATTTCTTTTAGTAGAAAAGGAAGCTCTTTTTCTAAGGTAGGCTCTCCGCCAGTGATACACACCCCTTCTAGAATTCCTTTTCTTTTCTCAAGATATGCTAAAATATCAGAAAAGGAAAGGGGAGGGTTGGCATTTGGAGTTAACACTAGCTCTCCGTTATGACAAAAGGGGCAACGAAAATTGCAGCCCCCCAAAAAAATGGTAGCGGCTAAATGCTCAGGAAAATCTAATAAAGTTGTTTTTTGAAATCCTTGAATATTCATGTGGTTTCCTTCTTCTTTTTCTTTTTTCAAAAGTATGCTATGATTAGTATATCATAACACAACGGAGAAGGAAAATGAAGGAAGAACAACAGTTTATGAGGGCGGCGCTAGCTCAGGCAAGAAAGGCATTTAAAATTGGGGATACCCCCATTGGATGTGTGATTGTACGAGACGGAGTCATCATTGCAAGAGGATATAATAAAAGAAATAAGGATAAATTATCTTTGGCACATGCAGAGCTAATTGCGATAAAAAAAGCCAGCAAGGTAGTAGGGGACTGGCGGCTAGAGGACTGCACCATGTATGTTACTCTTGAGCCCTGTCAAATGTGTGCAGGCGCTATTGTACAAGCCAGAATAAAAAAGGTCGTCATAGGAGCTATGAATCCCAAGGCAGGCTGCGCAGGCTCTATTCTTAATCTTCTGCATATGAAGGAATTTAATCATCAGGTAGAGGTAGTAAGAGGGGTAGAGGAAGAAAAAAGTAGGAAGCTAATGCAGGATTTTTTTAGGGAGCTGAGAGAGAAGAAGAAACAGGAGGACAACTAAAGTGTTGCCCTCCTATTTTTCTCCTAATCTAATAATGCATTTAATTGGTTGATGATTTCGTTTAGTGAGTCGGTAAGCTCTGCTAATCCTGTAATTTCATCTACGTTATGCTGTACTACGGTAGATATTTCTGTAAAGCGACTGTCTTGAATTTCGATTTGGCTTTGCATTTGATGGTTGTATTCGTAGGTTTTTTCTATTAAATTTTTCTGCTGTAAATTTTCTTGGTGTACCTTTTCTACGGAAACTAAACATTCATTTAGTAGCGTCATCATATGTTTAATCTTAGAAATGGTATCCACCATAACGGTGTTTTGCTCCTGTAATTTTTGCGAGCTAGTTTCAATGGAGCTAGAAACAAGAGCAGTTTCTTGCTCAAGGGTACTCATTAAATCATTGATTTCCTTTAAAGAGGTTTGGGTATTATTTGCAAGGGAGCCAATTTCGTTGGCAACTACAGCAAACCCTTTTCCAGCCTCTCCAGCTCTAGCTGCTTCAATGGATGCATTAAGAGCAAGTAAATTAGTGGAAGAAGCAATTTCGTCGATTAACACAAGGGTTTTGGTCATTTGCTCTGTTCCCTTTAATAAATTAGCCACCGCATGTAAGGTGCTGTCGTTGGCAGTAGTTACTACTTTTCCACCCTCTAATAATTGGTTAATTGAGGTCTCATTTTCTCTAGATAAGGTAACAAGCTGTTGTGACATATCGCTTACTTCCTTGATTTGTTCCGATACACGTTCACTGGTTTTATTTAGCATAGAAAGATTTTCTGTATTTTCTTGAGAGTGGAACAATAGCTCCTTACTCATACTAGATAATTCTTCCGTAATTGCGGATAATTCCTGAGTAGCACCGCTTTGGCTTTCTGTGGTTTGTAATACATTTTGGCTCGTTGAGGATAGGCGAGAGCCAATATCTGCTGCTTGGTCTAAAATATTTTGTGCCATGTCATGCTGCTTCTCTAAATCATCGCGTTTTGCGTTAGCTAAGAATTCTTCTACAAACCAGGTCAAAAGGCAAATGGCACCTAAGGATAAAATAATTCCTATGGAACGAAGGACCAGTTCAGGAATAAATAGGCTGTCAAAAGTAGGAAGTCCTTGTTTCCATTTAAAAATGGCAAATACAAGATAAGATAAAAATAAAGCACCAGATAACATTCCAGTAAGGCGAATATCTAAGAAAAATGCAGTTAAAATGACAAAAAAGAAAATATATCCCCAGAAATCTCTAGAAGGAATTAAGTACAAAATAAAATTATACTGAATCAATAGAATAATGCCTAAGTAGTACTTCCCAATTTGTAGCATTTTCTTTGAAATATTTCCCTGTGATAAGGCTTTTTTAATCAAAAGGATTCCAATCACAACATATGTAATATCTGTGGCAAGAAAGGTCAGTAGCCCAAGCCAAGGAACAGAGGGGTATAACCCTAATAATTTCTCAGTGGCAAAGGTAATTCCAGCGCAGGTAACTGCACCAGTTACAATTAACATAATCCATACATACACTTTTTCCATATATAAATCTATGGCGGTTTGGTTGGTGTTTGTTTTACTCATTAGAATCAAGCCTCCTGCTTTTTATAATCTTATATTTATTATAAAATAAAAGTATTTAAAAAAGGGAGAAAGTTCATTAAGTGGTCGTATTTACCCATTAAATGGTTGTTGCTTTTTTTGTGTAGGAGTGTAACAATAAGGAAAGAAAAGTGCTATGGTATTGATTCAGAGGCAAAAGAAGGGAAGGGCATATGAACGTCATAAAAAAATATTGGGATTCGGTGTACATATATATTCTTCTTATCGTTCCAGTTCTTTGTATTTGTGCTGGAGTATTTTGGACTGTTTGTAAGCTAGCTGGGTTATACCCTAAGCTTTCTTGGACTAGCATTGGAATCTTTGATGGAAGCCAGCTTATATATCTTGGAGCTTCCTTATATTTTATCTATCGTAATAAAAAAGATGGTTCCTACATACAAACACATTTATCTAAGGTGAAGCTATTTATTTGTACGATTCTGTTGATTCAATATGCCTTTATTTTAGTGCTGTTTCCTTCCTATGAAGTGTGGGGGTGTACCTTTATATTCTTCGCAGCTATCGTGTTTCTTTTTGATACGAAAATAACGGTAATTAGTTTAAGTGGATATATGGTTTCGCTACTACTTGCACATTTGCTTCATCCTTATGAATTTCTTCCTATAGGAAAGGACAATCTAGGAGAAATGATTGCCTTTCGTATTGTGGCGCTGTCGTTAACAGCAATTTGTGTGGTGCTAGTGGTGCATTTTGCAGAAACCTTTTTAATGGAAGCGACAGAAAATAACGAAGAAAATATGAGTCTATTAGAGCAGCAGGTAGAGCATTACAAAAGAATTGAAGTGCTAGATACGGAGCTTCGCAAGTTTAGACACGATATTTGCAATCATTTTATTTGTATGGAAGCATATTTGGAACAGGATAAAAAACAGGAGCTGCAAGCATATTTTAAGGACCTAAGACAGTCCTTTTCCTTTCAGGAGAGGATTTATTTTTCAGGAAACGATATTATAGATGCCGTGTTAAATTATCAGCTTTCTCAGGAACTAAAGGAGCAGGTAAAGGTTAGAGTATATGGAATTTTGCCAGATAAGCTGGCGGTTTCGGACATGGATTTATGTACGATTTTTTCCAATCTTTTATCTAATGCTATCCACTCTGCCAATCAATGTGTAGGAGAAAGGGATTCTAAGCTTGAGATTGGATTTGCTGCTGGAAAGCGATATTTTTCTCTTATTATTGCAAATAGTATTTGTGAAAAGATAGAACAGCCCAAAAGGAAAGAAAGGTCCCGCAAAAATCATGGTTTTGGACTATATAAAATACAAGAGGTATTAAGAAAATATGATGGAAGGATAGAGTGTAGCAATACAGAGCACCTAGTGACCATTACAGTATATTTACCTATCGAATAACGGAGGATTTTGAAACAATGTTAATTGCATTATGTGATGATGAAAGGTTGATGTATGAGGAAGTAAGGGATTATATTTATGAATTTAACAAAGAAAATTATTTAGAAAATCAGGTGGTTTATTTTTCTAAGCCTTCTCAGTTATACGAATATATGCAAATGAATGCGGTGAATCTCATATTTATGGATTTGGAATTTTCTAAGGCAAAGGAGGATGGAATCCTTTGGAGTAAGAAAATAAAAAATGAATTTCCAGACACCATTCTCATTATTTTAACTGCTTATGAAAATCGCTATAAGGAAGGGTATGAAGTAAGAGCTTGGCGATTTATGACAAAGCCAATCGTGAAGCAAGAGCTATTTGAATATTTACAATCTGGTTTAGAGGAGCTTAGATTAAGTAAAAGCATAGCGGTGCAAAAGCGAGGAATTAAGAGAAACATTTTAATCAAGGAAATCTATTATATATCCGCTCAATCAGGGGGCAGTGAACTATGGATGAAATCGGATATGTACTATTGTGATGAAAGCTTACTCCAATGGGAAAAGCAGCTTCCACTAGAAATGTTTTTCCGTTGCCATAATAAATATTTAGTAAATCTTTGTCATGTAAAGGAATTTAATCATCAGGAAATTACGTTAGTAAGTGGAGAAAAAATACCGATTTCTAGAAGAAAATGGAAAGCGTTTCAGATTGCATTTATGAAGTGGGATACGAAGGAGTATAGAAGGTAAGACATTTATTTCCTATAGCTTTTGAAAATAATCAGGAAGTAAAGTGTTATTTTGTCCTACTTTACATTGTTTCGATAAAGGGATATACTAAAAGAAATTAAGTGGAACAAAATGATAGAAATGGAGGATTAATATGGATGTAAATAATTTAGAAGTTAAAATATCGAAGGAACTTATACCGTATATATGCACTTTAAAAGATGGAAAAACAGTAGCGGATAAAGCGAATCTTTCCTTAATATTAGGGTTGTTTGCATCACAGGTGATTACCCTAGAAAAGGCTGCGGAGCTTTCAGGAAAAACAATATGGGATTTTATAGAAGTGTTAAAAACATATCATATTCCATGGGGAGAATATACAGAGGACGAAATGGAAATGGATGGAATTGCAATTGACAAAATTGTAGGGGGAATGTATGAATAAAATGAAAGTGATTTGTAATACTAGTCCGATTATTGGATTGATGTCAATAGACCGCTTGCCACTTCTTTGGCAGTTGTTTGATGAGGTTCTGATTCCACAAGCAGTAGAGAAGGAATTATGCGTCTCATCCATAGAACATTCTAAAGAAGTTGAAGCAATAAAGGAATATATTACAGAAGGAAAGTTAACTGTTTATCAGGTTAAAAACGAAGAAATTGTAAAGAAAATGTACGGCAAACTTCATTATGGTGAGTTGGAAGTAATTATAGGGGCGAAGGAGTGTAATTTACCATTAGCAATCATTGATGAGCGTTCGGCAAGAAAGATGGCATCTGAATTTTTGATTGATACCATTGGAATACTTGGAATTTTAACATTAGCTAAAAAGCAGGGATTGATTCAATGTGTGAAACTAGATATTGATTATTTGCGAAAAAATGGATATAGAATCTCAGAAAACTTATATAATCGGATATTAGAACAAAATGAAGAAGATTAACAAAGCAGCTAAAAATAGAAATACACAAAGAAAAACAGGAGGACAACTAAATTGTTGCCCTCCTATTTTTAATCTAACAATGTATTTAATTGGTTATGCTATCTGATCAAGTCGTTCTTTTATTTTACGAAGCTCGTCTTCAAGAATACGAACTTTGATTACAAGTAATTCTTTTTCATTTTCTACTTTGATTACATCATCAAATTTTCTTGATAAATCAAGATGACCTTCTGCTACGGTTTGAATATTTTTGTCTGTTACATTTTCGATATGTAACTCAATTTCAGTTACCTTATTTTTTAATTCTTGTGTATCGGATTTTACATTTTTAATTTCACTTAAAATTAAATCTAATTTTTCACTATCTGTCATATCTATAACCTCCTTTGAAACTATGGTAACATAATTCAACTAGGGTGTAAAGAAGGACACTGTAGAAATTTATTTTTGCTTTGACATTTAAGCAATCATCCCACCAATATTTAATTATTGCTCTCGTTCACCCATCTGTGAGTTGTTTGAATGCAATCCTCTACCTCGCCATCTACGTCAAGTGTCCATTTATCCATCAAATTAACATACCAGGTATATTGTTTGGTAATTTGTGGAATAAACATGGAAACAACACAAAGAGCATCCTTTCCCTCTTTTGAAAAGACACCAGATTGTTTTTCGGAAATATCGTATTTTTTGGCATGTTCCCTCATTGGGTGTAATAGTTCGTCCTCTGTATACCCAGAATTTTTTAATTTATCTTGATTAAAAACAAATGTTAATGTAACCATACTAAGCCCATCCCTTCCTTTTGTTAATACAAAAATTATATCAATTTTGTGCTGTTTTTGCTAGATTTTTTTGGGACTAATTGATTTAAAATATTTTCTAAATTGTTATTTATTCTCCATAAAAAATAGGCTTCGCCTATTTTTTATTTCAACATATCCTTTAAAGTATACGAAACAATCTCTAGTTTCTTTCTTAGTGCTAGCCTTTCTGAACAAATTTCATTTTGCTATTTGATATTAAATATATCTCCTTCAACAATATTATATTTTAAAAACTCAGGGATTGCATCGGCGATATATTCCTCTTCACTTTTATTATCAATTTTGGCAGAAATAGTAATTGACAATGGATATATCCTATCTTTTAATTTATATTTTCGCATATAGTCATATTTTGAATATAATGGTATTCCATTGATTTTTGACAAATAATCAACCATTGCTAATAAATATATTGCATATAATGTATTTTGATTGTTCCAATATTCTTCAATAATATTAGATACTAATACCTTACTAATAAAGTCAAGTGGTCCGTTTTCTTGGATGCGAATATATACATTTCCTTTAAATACTTCGAAATCTTGCGATGTATGCATATTTTTTTCCATATTTCATCACTCCAACGATATCATAATCTACATAACCAAAAATTATTTTTTATTTTATATTGATTATAACATTTTCTCTTTATTGTAACCACTACATTTTGGTCTACTGCCTATAGCTTTTGAAAATAATCATCAGGAAGTAAATTCGTTGCAGATTTACTTGGACTATGATACTATGATAATATCAGCGAGACTAGCAACTAAAACAGAAAGGAGTATTTACTATAATCAAGAAAGTTACTTTGGATAGAAATCAAAAACCAACAGAAGAACAAATTAAACAGATTAACGAAGCAGCTAAGAAAGAAATTCATTTTGATGAAGATTCGCCAGAACTTACTCCTGCAATGGAAAAAGCATTTAAACTAGCAGCTAAAAATAGAAATACACAAAGAAAAACAGCAATATGATTGGAGAAGAACGGAGGGATTGATATATGAGAAAATATATTATGTTTGCATAGCATGGGCTATTGCAAAAGATAAAATTGTTATAGCCAATGCTATTCCTAAAGAAATACGATTTTAGGAGGCAGATATGAGCTATAAAAAGGCGGAAGACATACTTCCAATGGAATTAATAGAATTAATACAGCAGTATGTGGATGGAGAGAATATTTACATTCCTAGAAAGGCTGGCAACAGACAAGAATGGGGCTGTAACACCAAGACAAAGCAGGTGTTATATGTGCGCAATGAACAAATTTATGCAGACTACCTTAGTGGAGTGAAAACCTCTCAGCTGGCAGATAAATACTACCTGTCAGAAAAAAGCATACAACGAATTGTAAGACAAATGAATCAAGCAATATAATCAAAATGAGCCAGATACAAAAAGGTATTGGCTCATTTTTTTAGAAAAATAAAAAACAGTACAAAGTAAAAAAACACCCAAATGCTTTCGCAGCTGAGTGTTTTTCAGCCATAAACAATATGGCTATCTCGAAATGTTACAGGGAAATATGTATATGATAATAATAACAAAAACACAAAATAAACTTGAATTATTAACATTTGCTAACGTTAGCAGCAACTACAATGAACTTAGGACTAAAAGTGGGTATAATTGAATCTAAAGAGATGTTTGGATAAGTCGGAATTGACAAAATAAGAAAATAGTCATATACTAACGATAAGTAAAAAGATGATTTACTTTCTGAAAGTAGGTGATAATATGTTATTAGATTACTTGATTAGTAATTATGAAAAAGGAGAACCATTCTTCCTAACGGATATCGTTATTGAGGGAATGTCGGAGGAAAATATAAGATACCATTTGAAGAAACTGACAGATGATGGCGTGATTTGCAGATTTGAATCGGGAGTTTATTATATTCCTAAGATAAATATTTTTGGTGAACAGTCATCTCTTTCTGCGGAAACGGTTGCATTGCATAAATATATTTCTCGTAGAGGAAAGAGAGTGGGGTTTTATTCAGGCTATACTCTTGCCAATCGTCTGGGGCTGTCAACTCAAGTGCCATTTAAGGAAGAGATAACCAGTAATTATGCTCCTGCTCAGGTTAGGGAAATCACTATTAAGAATCGTAAATATATTATTCGAAGACCTGCTGTAGAGGTAACGGAAGAAAATGCATATGTCCTTCAGTTATTGGATTGTTTGAAAGATATTGATAAATCCGCAGAGGAAGATATGAAAATGTGTGGAAAGATTCTTACTGACTATGCTAATGAACATAACATTACAAAAGAGCAGGTAGATCAGTTTTTGGCATATTATCCATTGAGGATATATAAGGCAATTTATGAAACAGGGGTGAAATATGTATCTGCACAAAGATAAAGAAACATTTAAAGAAATAATTGAACAGGTGGCAGATGATACAGGACGCGCTGCCGTTGTGATAGAGAAAGACTATTATGTAACTATGATATTGCGTTTACTGTCACAAAAGCTTTCAAATGTGGTATTTAAGGGTGGAACTTCTCTTTCAAAGGGTTTTAAGGCGATAAATCGTTTCTCTGAAGATATTGATATTACATTTGATGAGCATATAGGAGAGGCGCGCAGAAAGAAACTGAAAAATGTGGTTCTGAAGGAAATCAGCGAAGAATTAGGTATGCCAATTTCTAACTGGAACTACACGCAGAGCGATAGAGATTATAATGCGTATTTTTTCACATATGAATCTGTATGGGGTATGGAAGATGATAGGATGCTACCTTCGGTAAAGCTTGAGACGGCACTTGGTTCATATGCATTTCCAACAGATGTAGGACGGATTTTGCGGACATTCAAAATAAAAAAGAATGTGGAGGTAACAGACAATGGCAAAATCATTATTTGAGGAACTGGGCGGCAAATACGAAAGGCAAGGGGATTATTTGATACCGTGCTTAACTGTACCCGC
>JAFPBJ010000195.1 GCA_017390525.1 Lachnospiraceae bacterium
AAGGGATGGGATTTCTCCTCTAAAAATTAAGCTTTTTCCATTATAGCTCATATGACTTTCTGGGCTTTCCTTTGATAAAATCATTTCTGAGCGTATTAGCTTTTTACTTTTGTAAAATTCTTCCCTAGTGACTCCATGCTCTACCAATTCATCAATAATGGATAAAATTCCTTTTGCCACCTTACTTGCTTGTGTTGGTTGGCAAGAAGCGTAAATTTGGATTAAACCAGCCTTTTCATAGGAGCAGCCATAGCTATACACAGAGTAAGTCAGACCTTTATCCTCTCTTAGAATCTGGAATAATCTAGAATTCATATTCCCACCTAACACACTATTTACTACTGAGAAAATATAGCGCTCCTCCCTCTCATAAGGAAGTCCCTCATATGCCAAACATAAATGTACCTGCTCAAGCTGTCTTTGCTCAAACAAACATACCTTATGAAACTTTGGCTCTATTTGTTCCTTCATAGAAGCTCCCACAGGAATAGAAGAAAAAATATCCTCTAGCTTAGAAAATACCCCTTCCTCTTCAAAATTTCCTGCTACAGAAATCACCATATTTCCTACCACATAGTATTGTTGCATAAAAGCTACAACATCTTCAGAAGAAAACCCTTCTACAACAGATTTTTCCCCAGAAATAAGATATCCTAAGGGATGAGAGTTCCATACCTGCTTATGTAAATATTCATGCACCACATCCTCTGGAGAATCGTCATATAAATCAATTTCATCCAAAATTACCTTTTTCTCTTTTTCTAAATCCTCTTTGTGAAAGGTAGAATGTGTGAGCATATCTCCTAATAATTCCATTGCCTGAAACAAATTTTCATCTAGCACTGTAGCATAATAGCAGGTACATTCTTTAGTGGTGTAGGCATTTACATCTCCACCAATTTCTGCAATCTCATCTGCTAGTTCCTTTGCAGTTCTTTTTTCTGTTCCTTTAAATACCATATGCTCAATTACATGAGAAATTCCATTATTTTTTTCATTCTCATATGCTGAGCCAACTTTTACATAAATTCCAATGGATGCAGAACGATACTGTGGCATTACTTCTAACACCACAGTTAATCCATTCTTTAGTTTTCTTATATTAATCATACTTTTATTGTTCTACTTTGTTTACAATTTCTGTTAAACCAAGATTAATTCTGCCCATTTTATCAATTTCTAACACTTTTACTTTTACTGTGTCACCAATATTTACCACATCTTCTACCTTTTCTACTCGTTCTTTAGATAATTTTGAAATGTGGATTAAGCCGTCTTTATTTGGAGAAAGCTCTACAAAGGCACCAAATTGCATAATACGAACTACTTTTCCTTCATAGATTGCACCTTCTTGTAATGGCTCAACAATCATACGAATCATTTCGATTGCTTTATCAATATTTTCTTTTTCTACGCCACAAACAGATACTCTTCCTTCCTCGTCAATATCAATTTTCACACCTGTTTCATCAATGATTTTATTGATATTCTTACCTTTTTGACCAATAATTTCACTGATTTTGTCTACTTCAACCTTAATTTGTTGAATCTTTGGTGCATACTTTCCAATTTCTTTTCTTGGCTCACTAATTGCTTTTGCCATTACTTCATCTAGAATATACATTCTAGCTTCTTTTGTTCTCTTAATTGCTTCTTCAATAATTGGTCTTGTTAATCCATGAATCTTAATATCCATTTGAATTGCAGTAATACCATCACGAGTACCTGCTACCTTAAAGTCCATATCTCCAAAGAAGTCCTCTAACCCTTGAATATCTGTTAATACAATATAATCATCGTCGGTTTCACCAGTTACTAACCCTGCTGAAATACCTGCTACTGGCTTCTTAATTGGAACACCTGCTGCCATAAGAGACATAGAAGATGCACATACAGATGCCTGTGAAGTAGAACCATTTGATTCAAAGGTTTCTGATACAGTACGAATTGCGTATGGGAATTCATCCTCTGATGGCAATACTGGTACTAATGCTCTTTCTGCTAATGCACCATGTCCAATTTCACGACGTCCTGGACCTCTTGATGGTTTTGTTTCTCCTACTGAATAAGAAGGGAAATTATAGTGATGCATATAACGTTTTGAGGTTTCTGTTACATCTAATCCATCAATTTTTTGTGCTTCTGCAAGAGGTGCTAATGTGGTTACCGTACAAATTTGAGTTTGTCCTCTCGTAAACATAGCTGATCCATGCACGCGAGGTAATAAGTCTACTTCTGCTGCTAATGGTCTAATTTGGTTGATTGCTCTACCGTCAGGACGTTTGTGATCTTTTAAAATCATTTTACGAACGGTTTTCTTTTGATATTGATATACAGCTTCATCAATTAAAGCAAGCCACTCTTCATTATCTGCAAAGGCTTCCTCTAATTTTTCTTTTATATTTCTTATGTTTTCTTCTCTTGTTTGCTTCTCATCTGTAAAGACAGCTTCTTCCATTTGCTCTGGAGTTACAAGCTCCTTAATTGCTGCAAATAATTCTTCTGGAACTGCACAGCTAGTGTACTCATGCTTTTCCTTACCACATTCTGCTACAATCTTATCAATAAATGCAATCACTTCTTGGTTTACTTCATGAGCAGCAAAAATTGCTTCAATCATTTTATCTTCTTTTACTTCATTGGCACCTGCTTCAATCATAATTACCTTTTCTCTGGTAGAAGCTACGGTTAATTGTAAATCTGAAGCTGCTTTTTGTTCTGCATTAGGATTAAATACAAATTCTCCATTTACAAGTCCTACTTGTGTTGTAGAGCATGGTCCATCAAATGGAATGTCTGAAACAGCAGTTGCAATAGCTGAACCAAGCATTGCAGTAAGCTCTGGACTACAATCTGGATCAACTGACATTACCATGTTATTTAAGGTTACATCATTACGATAATCCTTTGGAAATAACGGACGCATTGGTCTGTCAATTACTCTAGAAGTTAAAATTGCATTTTCTGATGCTTTTCCTTCTCTTTTATTATATCCTCCTGGAATTTTACCTACTGCATATAGCTTTTCTTCATATTCTACACTAAGTGGGAAAAAGTCAATTCCTTCTCTTGGTTTTTCTGAAGCTGTAGCTGTAGATAATACTACAGTATCTCCATAGTGCATAAATGCTGCACCATTTGCTTGTGCTGCTACTCTTCCAATTTCAACAGTAAGAGGTCTACCAGCTAATTCCATTGTAAATTGTTTTGTCATAGTATTCTCCATTCTTGCGCATTTTTCATTCTTCATTTTGTGCTTTTCTATTATAGTTTTATTCATAGTAAGAAGGCACCCTTACTGATGAAAGGATGCCTTCTTGTTTGATTATTTTCTTAATCCTAAACGTTCAATTAGGTTTCTGTAACCATCAATATCGTTTTTCTTAAGATATTCTAATAATCCACGTCTTTGACCTACCATTTTAAGAAGTCCTCTTCTTGAGTGGTGGTCTTTTTTGTGTACTTTAAGATGTTCTGTAAGCTCAGTGATTCTTGCAGTTAATAATGCAATTTGAACCTCTGGTGAACCAGTATCATGTTCATTTCTTCCATACTCTTTAATAATTGCTTGTTTCTTTTCAGTTGTAATCATAATTGATTGCCTCCTATATATAATAAAAATGATGCCAAACACTAAGAAAATGGTCGGAGTGTCCAACTTTCTGAGTATCGGCGAACTACCATTTTCCATTATAACAAATTGTACTAAGAAAAGCAAGAGTTAATATAGTTTTTCCCAAAATTAGCATCCTTATGCATTTGCTCCTTTAATTCTTCTAGGGACTGAAACTTCTGCTCCCTTCGCACATGATGCAGTAATTCTACTGTAATGCTTTCTCCATATATATCCTTGTTAAAATCAAATAAAAAGGTTTCAATTCCTACAGCTTCATCTTGTTCAACTGTGGGCTTGCTTCCAACATTTGTAATTCCGTAATAAACTTCATCCTGAATACTTACCCTAGCTACATACACCCCATAGGCTGGAATTATTTTATCCTTGCTGGGAATCATATTGGCTGTGGGCATATTTAGTAAGGTACTTCCTAAATGATTTCCATGAACCACTTCCCCGTGAAAGGAATAGTATCCTCCTAGTAGCTCCTTTGCTAATTCCATATTTCCCTCCTCAATGGAGTCACGAATTAACGTGCTGCTAATTTCCTTTTCACGAAGCATTTGCTTTTCAATGACTTTTACTTGATATCCGTATTTTTCTTCGTATTCCTGTAAGGTTGTTACGCTCCCACTTCTTTGGTATCCAAAACGAAAATCTTCCCCTACAACAATCACTTTGGCTCCTAGCTGCTTTACAAGCACCTGCTTTAAAAATTCTTCTGGTGATAAGCTAGCCGTCTCCTTTGTAAAGGGATATTCAATCATATAATCTATCTCCCATTTTTCCAATTGCTTTCTTCGTTCCTCTTTGGATAAAATAAATTTATTTTCCTTTTGAAAAAACATTCTTGGAGAAACATCAAAGGTAAAAATCACGCTAGTAAATCCATTCTTTTTGTATTGTAATACTTCTTTTAACAAGGCTTGATGACCTAAATGAAGTCCGTCAAACTTACCTAGAGCAACTACGGTATTATGAAACTGAAATTCTTTTGTATCTTTTACGCACTTCATAGGCGCTCCTCCAACCTTTACTTCTCATTCAGTAAAAACATTTTCTTAGGTTTAAATTGTTTCCTTTTTTCCTCCCATTGATATATGGCAATAAAGCACATATCATCATCGTATACTCGAACTGACTCTTGGTCCTTACAGGATATTTGATTTTTAATAAAGGCTGTAGAAATATAATTCCCATTATAAATAAGAGGATGTCCCTCTTTTTTTACTAAAATTTCTTTGTAATCAGAAAATACAGTATCTACTGGCATTAAAATTTCTTCTATGGAATTTTCTGCTTTTCTCTTTTCTAATTCTTCTAACGTAATACTATCCTTTATCAAAAAATCCCTAACTCTTGTTCGCTTAAGCTCCAAAATACAGCCACCAACACCTAATTTCTTTCCAATATCTCTAGCAAGACTTCTAATATATGTGCCTTTGCTACATGTTACCTCCACTGTAAGATACGGAAGCTCCATTTTAATTATTTTAATTTCAAATATCTCAATAGGGCGTGGCTTTCTCTCAATTTCTTTGCCTTCTCTTGCTAGCTCATACAGCTTTTTACCATTTACCTTTAAGGCTGAATACATAGGTGGAATTTGCATAGATTTTCCTTTAAAGGAAAGAACTGCCTCTTCTACCTCTTCTGATGTTAGAGTTACCTCTTGTTTACGAATAACTGTTCCTGAAATATCCTCTGTATCTGTCTCTACTCCTAATAAAATAACCGCTTCATAGGTTTTATTTTGATTGGTTAACAAATCGCATACCTTTGTGGCTTTTCCAAGACAAATCGGTAATACTCCTGTTGCATCTGGATCAAGGGTTCCAGTATGTCCAATTTTTTTCTGCTTTAAAATACCTCTCATCTTTGCTACAACGTCATGAGAGGTAAATCCTTTTTCTTTATAAATATTAATGATGCCATCCATCTTACGTTTCTCCGTTTAATTGTCGTTCAATGTGTAGCGTTAAATTGTTAATTACGTCATAAATAGAGCCTGACATAGTACAGCCCGATGCCTTAATATGTCCACCGCCTCCAAAATAGCTTGCAATGACACTTACGTCTACCTTACCATTAGAACGCATACTTACCTTGTACTGACCTGGCTCTTTTTCTGTAGCTAAAATTGCTACCTCCACTCCCTTTGTAATTCTTAACTGATCAATAATCCCACTTAAATCAGCTGAAGTAGCCTCATAAAATTCAAAATACTTATGCTTTATTTCAGAATAAATACATTTTCCATCTAATACTAACACACTTTCTAACAAGGCTCTTCCAAGTATTTGATTTTGCACATACGTCTTTTGAAAAAAGCTGTCATCAATAATTTTTGCTGTATCTACACCTTTTTCCACCAATTCTCCCACAATTTGTAGTGTACGCTTAGAAGTATTGGAAAATTTAAGTACTCCCGTATCATGTATAATTCCTGTATACAATGCCACTGCCACATTGTGAGAAATTGCTTCTAATTCTAATTGCTCAAACAATACCTCACAGGTAGAGCTTGCTTTTGCATCAATAATACAAACATCAGAAAATCCAGTATTGGTAATATGATGATCAATACAAACTGTTCTATTTCCTTGATAAAAAAGCTTACTTCTTTTTCCCAGTCTTTCTATATCACCGCAATCTAGCACAATCACTAGATCATATTTTGCTTCCTCCTCTAGCTCTTCTTGTACTTTATCAAAATGAGCAATATAAGAAAAACTTTCCTTAATAGGATCTAAGAATAATGAAACCTTTTTTTCTTTATAATTTTCAGTAATATAATTATACAATCCAAGGCAAGAACCTACACAGTCGCCATCTGGTCTTTCATGACCAGATATAGCGATTGTGCTTGCCTGCTTAATTTCATTTAAAAATTGATTCATTTTATCTTCACTCCTGCACTTAAGATTCCTGTGCCTCTTGATCTTTTTGATTTACTTCATCAATTTTTTTAGACATATTCACACCATATTCAATGGATTGATCCATAATAAAAATAACCTCTGGTGTATTTCTTAAATTAATGGTACGAGCCAATTCTTTTCTAATAAAACCTTCTGCACTTTTTAGTCCAGCTAAGGTCTCTTTTTGTGCTTCCTCGTCTCCTAAAACACTGATATATGCTTTGCATTGTTTTAAATCTGGAGTTACCTCTACACCAACAACACTAGTCATAACATGAATTCTAGGATCCTTGATTTCTCGACTAATAATTCTACTTAATTCTTTTTGAACCTCGCCATTAATGCGAGTATTTTTTATACTATTTTTTCTCATCGTGGAATTTCCTCCATTACAAAGGCTTCAATTTGGTCGCCCTCTTTGATATCATTAAATTTTTCAAATACAAGACCACACTCAAAACCAGATTTTACTTCTTTTACATCATCTTTAAAACGTTTTAAGGATGCTAGTGTTCCTTCATATACTACAATACCATCTCTCACAATACGAGTAGAACAGTTTCTTGTAATACTTCCATCTAATACATAAGAACCTGCAATAGTTCCCACACCAGATGCCTTGTAAGTCTGTCTAATTTCAGCATGCCCAATCACTTTTTCTTCATAAACAGGATCTAGCATACCCTTCATAGCTGCTTCAATGTCTTCAATGGCATTATAAATAACTCTATATAATCTTAAATCTACTTTTTCACGCTCTGCCACAGTTTTTGCCATATTATCAGGGCGTACATTAAATCCAATGATAATCGCATTAGATGCAGAAGCTAAAATAACGTCAGATTCATTGATTGCACCAACACCACCATGAATGATTTTAATTACAACTTCATCATTAGAAAGCTTCACTAAGCTTTGTTTTACCGCTTCTACAGAACCTTGTACATCTGCCTTTACAATTAAGTTTAGTTCCTTAATATTTCCTGATTGAATTTGAGTAAATAAATCATCAAGAGATAATTTCGCCTTAGTATCCTTTAATAATTTTTCTCTACCATATGCAATAAAGGTTTCTGCCATATTTCTTGCTTCTTTTTCATTCTTTGTTGCAATGCATACTTCCCCTGCAAATGGTACTTCATTTAATCCAAGAATCTCTACTGGCTTTGATGGACCAGCTTCTTTAATTCTTCTACCCTTGTCATCAATCATGGCTCTTACTTTACCATATGCATTACCAATACTAATTGCATCTCCAACTCTTAAAGTTCCCTTTTGTACTAATACAGTAGCAACTGGTCCACGACCCTTATCAAGCTCTGCTTCAATTACAATACCTCTTGCTCTTCTATTTGGATTTGCCTTTAATTCAAGCACCTCAGCAGTTAATAAAATCATTTCAAGAAGGTTATCTAGTCCCTCTCTAGTATGTGCAGAAACCGGTACAAATACCGTACTTCCACCCCAATCTTCTGCTACTAATTCATATTCCATTAATTCTTGTTTAACACGTTCAATGTTTGCACTTGGTTTATCAATCTTGTTAATAGCAACAATAATTTCAATTCCTGCTGCCTTTGCATGGTTAATTGCTTCTACAGTCTGAGGCATTACACCATCATCAGCTGCTACTACAAGAATTGCAATATCTGTAGACTGGGCACCTCTCATACGCATGGAAGTAAATGCTTCATGCCCTGGAGTATCTAGAAATGTGATTTTTTGGCCATTTACATCTACCATATATGCACCGATATGTTGGGTGATACCACCTGCTTCTGCGTCTGTTACATTAGTAGCACGAATGGCATCAAGTAAGGAGGTTTTACCATGGTCAACGTGTCCCATAACACAAACAACTGGAGGACGTTCTACTAATTTTGATTCATCCTCTTCTTCCTCTTTTAGCATTTCAGCAATTACATCTACTTTTTCTTCCTCTTCCGCAATACAATTATATTCTAATGCAATTTCAGCCGCCTCATCAAAAGAAATTTCTTGATTTTGATTTACCATTTTTCCTTGCATAAATAAATTCTTAATTAATTGGGTTGGTGCTAATTTTAGTTTATCTGCTAAATCTTTAATGGTAATTGTCTCTGGTAAAGTAATGGTTTTAATGGTTTCTTCTTCCTCTTCTTGCTTTACCACTTCTTGTTTCTTTGACTCCTTCTTTGCTTCCTGCTTTTCTTCTTTTTTTGCTTCTTTTTTAGAAGGTTTCTTTATTTCTTGTTTTTCTTCTGGTTTTTTTGTATTTTCTACCTTTTTTTCCTGTTTTTCAACCTTATGATTGGTCTTTTCTTCTTTTTTGGTTTCTACTGGTTCTTTCTTTTCTTGTTGTTCTCCTAATCCAAAGGCCTCTTTTACAAGCTTAATTTCATCGTCACCGATAGCGCTCATATGATTTTTTACTTCCACGCCTTTTGATTGTAAAATTTTTATAATATCTTTACTTTCTTTTTCCAAACTTTTTGCTAATTCATATACTCGAATTTTTGACATCTACAATACCTCCATATCTTGTTCCATTTCCAGTTGTTTCTTAATTGCGTCAGAAAAGCCTTGATCTATAATGGCAATAGATGCTCTCATTTGTTTACCAATTGCATGACCTAATTCTTCTTTTAATCCGTACACATAAATAGGCACATGGTAAAAATCACACATATTACGAAACATCTTTTTTGTATTATCCGATGCATCCGTTGCTACTACAACTGCACATGCACTTCCTGTTTTTACTGCCTTTTCCGTAGAAAATTCACCACTTTTTACTTTTCCTGCTTTGGTGGCTAAACCTAACAATGAAAATACTTTACTTTTTTGTTTCAAGTTGGTTCAACTCCTCTTTTAGTTGTTCGTACACTTCATCTGGTACTTTTATTTTTAAAGAACGTTCAATTCCTTTTTGTTTTACTGCCGCATCAAAGCACTCTTGCTTCATACAAAGATATGCACCTCGACCATTTTTTTTACCTGTGCAATCTAGTTCTATGGTATCCTCTGGTGTTTTAATTACACGAATCAGTTCTTTTTTAGGAATCATGTTGCGACATCCTACACATTGTCTAAGGGGTGTTTTTTTTTGCATGCAACTCCTCCTTTATTATTGTTCTTCACCATTTTCTTCTAATTCTTCTTTGATTTGTGATTCACTTTTTATATCAATCTTATATCCAGTTAATCTAGCTGCTAATCGAGCATTCTGTCCTTCTTTTCCAATTGCTAAGGAAAGCTGATAATCTGGTACTACTACTCTAGCACTCTTATTTTCTTCATCCACTTCAACAGATACTACCTTAGAAGGGCTAAGTGCATTTTCAATTAATACCTTTGGATCCTCGCTCCAATTAATAATATCAATTTTTTCTCCCTTTAGGTCATTTACAATGGCATTTACTCTAGCACCATTTAAACCAACACAAGCACCAACTGGGTCTACATCTGGATTATTTGACCATACTGCAATTTTTGTTCTTGAACCTGCTTCTCTAGAAATACTTTTAATTTCTACTGTTCCATCAGATACCTCTGTTACTTCTTTTTCAAATAAACGTTTTACTAATTCTGGATGAGTTCTTGATACTAAAATTCTTGGTCCCTTATTGGTATCCTTTACTTCCATAATGTATAGTTTAATTCTTTCTGTTGGCTTAAATACCTCTCCTGGTACTTGTTCACTTTCATTTAGTACTGCGTCAGTTTTATCATCAAGGCTAATACTTACATTTTTGCCTACATATCGTTGTACTACACCTGTAACAACATCTTTTTCCTTACAATAAAAATGGTTAAATAAAACCTTTCTTTCTTCTTCCTTTATTTTTTGCACAATTACAGAACGAGCATGCTGTGCTGCGATTCTACCAAAATTCTTAGGAGTAATTTCTACATTTACAATATCTCCTAATTCATACTTCATATCTCTTAGCTTTGCATCTCCTAAACTAATTTCAAGTGCGCTATCTTCTACTACTTCTACTACTGTTTTTGCAGCATATACAGAAATATCTCCTGTTTCTCTATCCATATTTACTGTAATATTATCTGCCTTTCCAAAATCTCTTTTACAAGCAGCAACTAAAGAATTTTCAATTGCCTCAAGTAAAACATCTTTACTAATATCTTTCTCTCTTTCAATTTGATTTAATGCTTCCATTAATTCTGAACTCATTTTTCCTCCTTATGCATCTTTCATGCATTTTCCTTTCTTTATTTTTCTTATGTTACTAAAATTCAAAAGCAAGTCTACAAAGTGCTAAATTACTTCGTTTTATTTCAAGCTCTTCCTCTTCTAGCTCAAGGACGATTTGCTCACTATCATAGCTTTTTAAAATTCCTTCAAATTCTTTTTGTTTATTGATTCCTTGAAATAATTTTATTTCTATCATTTTTCCAAGATTTCTTTCAAAATCTTTATCCTTTTTTAGTGGTCTTAATAGTCCAGGTGAACTCACCTCTAAAATATAAGGATCCTTAATGAAATCTTCTTCATCTAAATGTTTTTCAAGCTCACGGCTTACTAATACACAGTCATCAATAGCAATACCGCCTTCTTTATCTACATACACTCGAAGATACCAGTTTGCTCCCTCCTTTACATATTCCACATCAACTAATTCAAATTGATTTTCCTCCACGATAGGAAGCACTAACTTTTCTGTACGTGCCTCAATTTCTGCTCTCTTAGCCATATATTCACTTCCTTCTTCTTTATATTTCATCCATTTTTGCCTTTCGTAAAACAAAGAGTGGACTTTCGTCCACTCTTTGCTCACGTTCCTTTATCTTCTAAATATTGTAGCATACTTCCTTACTAATTTCAAGAATTATTTTTCAAACTCCATGATACTAGAAATTGCTCCATCTTTGATTACTTGATATCCCTTATATGCTTTCTCGTATCCACTATGAATCTGTTTTGCAGTTACCTTTCCAGCCTTCATAGTAATTTCATATGCATTATATTCACCCTCTCTATACGCAAAATCTTCTCCATTATCTTGGTAATGAACATAGCTTCCATTTTCACCAAAGCATTCTAATACAAGAATATCCTCTTTTACTTCACCTACATAATTTTGCTCAGGTCCTACTGGAATCACACTTCCACTCTTTATATAAATAGGACAAATGGAAAGTGGTGCATCCTTTAAAATGTATTGTCCACCCTTTATCACTTCTTTTGTATGATAATCCACCCATTCTCCTTGTGGTAGATATACCATACGTTTTGTTTTTCCTTGCTCTAATATTGGTGCAACTAAAATAGAATCTCCAACTAAAAATTGGTCATTCATGTCTTTTACATTAGAATCCTTTTCATACTGTAGCACCAATGGTCGCATTACAGGAAGTCCTGTTTTTTCACCCTTTGCAAATAAATCATAAAAATATGGCAAGAAGTGATATCTTAATTTTACATATTTGCGATAAATATCTAAGCATTCCTCGTCAAAGGTCCAAGGCTCTTGTCTTCTTTGCGCCTTAGCACAATGATTTCTAAATAAAGGAGAAAAGCATCCAACCTGTACCCATCTAATTAACAATTCTTTTGTAACATCAGCGCCAAATCCACCTACATCTGTTCCAGCAAAGGCTACTCCAGAAAGTCCTAAATTACATAATTGTGGAATTGCCATTTGTAAATGATGCCATAAGCTTTGATTGTCTCCTGTCCATACTGTAGAATATTTTTGAATTCCAGCATAACAAGCTCTTGTAATTACAAATGGACGTTTCTTATCATGCTTTTCTAATCCATCATGCGCTGCCTTAGACATTAAGCTTCCATATACATTGTGAAGCTCCTCATGTGTATATGTTTTTTCTCCATGGGCAAATTGTACATCTAGTGGAAGTGGCCCTCTAAAGCTAGCTGGTTCATTCATATCATTCCATATTCCACTTACCCCTGTATCGATTAAATCCTTTTCATGGTCTGCCCACCAATTTCTTACTTCTTCACTAGAAAAATCCGGAAATACAGCATCTCCTGGCCATACCTGATTCACATAGATTTCTCCATTTTCATCAGTAGCAAAGTATCCCTTTTCCTTTCCTTCTTCATACATAAAGTATCCATCCTCCACCTTCGTACCTGGATCAAGAATGGTTACAATTTTAAAGCCATTTTCTTTTAGATTATCCATCATTTCTTTTGGATTAGGGAAGGTTTTATCATTCCAAGTAAATACTTTATAATCCTTCATGTAATCAATGTCTAAATGAATCACATCACAAGGTATATTATATTTTCTCATATTAGCAGCAAGCTCTTCTACTTCTTTTCTTGTTTCATAGGACCAGCGAGATTGCTGATATCCTAAAGTGAATTTTTGAGGGAGTGGGGTGGTTCCAGTAAGATAAGTATAATTACTTACCACCTCCGCCATATTGCTACCACCTATCATATAATAATCAAGATTTCCCTTATCCGCTGCGAAGTAATAATAATCTAACTGTTCTTTTCCCATATCAAAATATGATTTGTAATGATTATCAAAAAACAATCCAAATACTCCGTTTTCTCTTAGTGTAATAAAGAACGGAATGGATTTATATAATGCTTTAAAATCCTCATTGTGTGCCTGTGGAAGATCACTATTCCAGTTTTCAAATTCATAGGAACGTTTATTTAAAAAGCCTGTTTTATCTCCTAAACCGTAAAAAGCTTCGTCTCCTTGCATTTTTTTAATTACCTCAATGGTGTGTAATTTAGATTCTTCCTGTACATCATGTCCCTCGCTAGCAATTAACTCAAGAAATGCTTCACGATCAAAGGTTTCGTTTAGTCTTCTTCCTTCTCTGCTATCCTCACAAAGAAGTACTCCATTTTTATCATATAAGTCCACCTTAAAGTCATCATAAACCTTTAAAGTTAAGCTATCTGTACTAATTAAAATATGGTCCTTTTCCTGTGTTACCTTAATCTCACATGGAATTACTTTATTTCCTTCAATGGCAAAGCTATTATGCTCTTCACTTTCAAAATTGGCAAACACATTGATAATATCTTTTGTAATCACTTCGATTCTTCCGTTTCTTTTTTCAAATTGAATTTTAACAACATTGCCTTCCTGCTTTGAACTTACAATTTTTCCAAACATCATTTTAATACCCTCCATTTTTATAATACAATTTTATCTTTGTACAACAAATTCAGTTTTCTTTTTCCTTCCCTACTGAACTACTATTACTCTACCATATAAGAATTTACATTGATAGTATAATATTTTCCCATTATAATACGATTTAATCTTTTTTCGTGAATTTTCTTTTTCACTATAGCTTTATTTTTTTTGTTTTACTAAAGTAGCTAACGTAAGTAACCTTCCCCACCTTTTTGTACGCCTTTATTTTAACGCAAACAGTTTTTTTCTTTTTAGCAGAATAGTTAATGTACCCTGCCTTAGAGCTTTTCACTGTTTTCACCCTTTTATAATGTTTTCCTCCATCTAAGGATACATAAATATAATATCCACTTGCCCCTGGTGTTCGATTCCAGGAAATTTTTATTTTTCCATTTTTTGCTTTTTTGCTTACTTTATATTTTTTTACAGAAATGCTTGGCTCCTTAGTAACAGTGGCAGTCACAAGCTTATCTGATCCTTCACTATAATAAGTTTGTCCTTTAAATTCACCTTTTGCTACCACTTCATAGGAATAAATTTGTCCTGGTGTTAATCTTCCATCAATATAGCTTTCCACCCCTTGTACACAGATAGCAATTTTTACTCTTTCCCTACTGTTACCTGTATAACGATAAATTTCGTATTCCTTGGCATTTGTTACCTTATCCCACTTAAGGTGAATGCTATTTTTTGTATTTTTTACTCTCTTTAAGCCAGTTACCTTTTCCTTTGTAAAAGTATCGATGATTGTTTTCATATCCTCTACAGTTACAGGAATCTGTACTTTTACATTTTTATCCTTTTTACAGTAAACTGTTAATATAGCCTCACCTTTTCCAACTAAAGTTACTACACCTTGATCTGTTACTGTAAAAACCGATTGATTGCTGCTTTCATATACCACCTCTTGTGGCTCACAATTTTCAGGATAGAAAATTGGAATCATCTGATATACTTCTCCAATTTCCCCTAAAATTGCCCCATAATTTAAATATATTTTTTCAACCTTTGTTACCTTCACTTTTGCATACAAAGTCATATTTGAATTTACAGTATCTTTATCAAACTTCCATTCTCTGGTGTAATTTTTGTCTTGATACCACCCAAGAAGCTCTTGCCCTTCTGGTAAAGTAATACTTGGTTTTGCTACCTTATTGCCACCTATTACGCTTTGATTTGGAATCGTAACCTTTTCTCCTGCATCAAACTTCACTTCATAATCCTTTACTTGCGTTCCATTTGATAATGTAACCGTATTTCCTACGCGATAAACTTGCACCTTATTGTTTATAGTTTTATATGGACCAAAATTATTATTTTTTAACACAATTTTTTGTGATGTAGGATTGTCATCCTTTAAATCATCATAAATCATTCCTATATCTTTTTTTACAGAAGGTGTCTTTATGGTATTTCCCTCCATAGTAAAAATATGGCCATTCATTTTCATTCCATTTAATAGAAAAAGCGCGCCCAATGTGTCTGTATTTGGTGCTTCGATTGTATTATTTTTCCAGATAATATCCTCCTTCATATCCATTGTATAGCTTTCAAACATTGTTCCTAACGTTCCTGTTACAGTAATTTGATTTTCCATTAAATTACCCGACTGAAATCCAATGGCTTTTTTTACATTTCCATTTATCTGAATTTTATTATTTTCCATTGCGGCTCCATAAGCAAACAAAGTTCCTATATTGCCATCAATCGTAACCTCATTATTTCTAAATTTATACTTTCCCGTTACAAGAGAGCTTAATAGTGTATCCTCATATAATTTGGTAATATATATTTGATTTCCTTCCACTATCGGCTCATATTGTTCTGTATCCGACTTAAAAAATCCGCCATTTTGTCTTGAATGAATTTCATTATTTCTAAATCCACTATTTCTACAAATCTTAGAAAAATATCCAAAACCACATACTGAATCCACTTCAAAATAATTATTCTCATAAATCACTTTATCGATTTCTCTACTATCTGCATACCCAATGGCAAAGCCCCAAGCTCGCTCCCATCTGTCGCTATTTGGTGCATAAAATTCATTGTTAGAAATTTTAATATTTCTAATATAGGATTGTCTTCCATTAAAATAACTTTCTGAAGCTACAGAATTACCAAATATGGCAATTACCTCATCCTTACAATTATAACGAATGATATTATCAGAAAGTACTGCATTTTCCCCACCAAAATTATACATATCATTATATCCAAGAGCACCACCTGCAAAGTGACCTGCCATATTGATAATTTCACAATGGGTTGTGGAGACATTTTTCCAGCCTGTACGGTAGGATAAATTACATGCACCACGCTTTACCTCTTTACTATCTTTCGTTGATTCTGGTATTTCTAGAGTACAATAATTTAGATTTAAATTTTCCACTTGCATACATTGTATTTGTTCCATAGTATGTAGCTTTTTCATTCCATCTAAAATACGAAGATGCTGAAATGTAACATTAGAAACACCGTAAATTAATATCTGATTACTCGTATTTTTAAAATCATAATTATCATTACAAGTAATTGTTGCTCCCATTCCTTCTATAACAACATTACTATTTTTAAACCAAAGAGGCCTATTCACCAAATAAGTTTTTCCATTTAATAAAATCTTAGAAAATCCAGAAGAAAAGGCTTGATTTAATGCTTCAAAATCATCCGTTACTCCATCCCCTTTTGCACCAAACTGAAGTACCGATACCGTATTATTGGCTGATACTAGCTTTCCTTTTAGCCCATTTGCTAAAGTAACGTAAGTCTCTTTCGTTCCTTTTCCATCTGCTACCAAATAAACTGCGCCACCACCGTCATTTTCAGCATAATATCCTTTTGTAGCAACATAATCTCCCACCTTAAAATCAACGCTAGATTTGCTCAGCTCCTCCACCGATGCAAAAGAAGCTACCACGTCGTTTGCTGGTGCTTCATAATGTTCTGTTTCCTGAATCTGTTTTAAATTAGGATCCTTTAAATAGCCTGCTACTACTGTTCCTTTGATTGATTGTTGACTAAGCGTTGTTTTTACTATATTTTGATTGGAATTTAATAATTCTTCCTTTTTTTCGTTTGCAAATGCACTACATTGTCCCACCAAAAGTGACATGATTAATGTACTACTAATTAGTATCTTACCTATTTTTTTCATATTGCTTTCCCCTATTTTTCCTTTTTCATTTTTACTTCATTTTGTCCATCTAATTGTAATTCCTTAATATCGGCAATTAATTTTGAGAACTTGGAATATCCATAATCCTTTACCTTAAAAGAAAGAATTTTCTCCATTAATTTTTGATTTAATTCTCCTAAATTAATCTTTTTATTTTTATTTTCACTTACTAAGTGTATAATCGTTTTATAAACTTGTTGAATACTATATTCACTCTTTTTTACCTTAACCATAGTAGCATTATTTTTCAGTTCCAAGCTACTCATGGTATTTAAAAAAGAAGAAAATTTAGTATAACCATAATTTCTTACGTCAAACTCTGGATAACGTTTTACCAAACGATTTCGCATCTCACCTGTATTCATTTCAGAGGAATCCCCACTATTTTCATTTATAATATCAATGATAGTCTCCTCAATTGTTTTAATATCCAATTCTGTAACAGGCTCATCTTCTGCAGCTAAGCTTTCTAAATATTTAAATATATTACAAGCGGAACTAAATGGCTTAGGAGTCTTTTTCTCTCCCATTCCAATCACCATCATTCCTGATTCCCTTAAACGTGCAGCCAATCTTGTAAAATCGCTATCACTAGATACTAGACAAAAACCATCTACATGATTGGAATATAAAATGTCCATTGCATCAATAATCATAGAAGAGTCAGTTGCATTCTTCCCTGTGGTATAGCTATACTGCTGAATTGGCATAATAGAATTCTCCAAAGCAATATTTTTCCAATTCCCTTTAGAATTACTCGTCCAATCTCCATATATTCTCTTATATGTTGCAATACCATAATTTGAAATTTCATCAAAAATATATTTTATATACTTTGGTGATACATTATCAGAATCAATTAATACTGCAAACATTTTTTCCTTTTCTTCAAACACTATTATTGTTCCTCCTTAATCCAAAAATTTTGATATACCTTTTTACTCTCATTTGGTGCCAACTCTACATACCCTGACTTTTCTTTATTATACGAAAGATTTGGGGCATTAATCATCCAAGTCATAGGCTCAATACAAGAAAAATCCATATTACCGCCACAATTCCATAATACAAAAAATCCATATTCCTTACTTACCTCATTCATAATTTTCATTTTTGTAATAGGATTGGTAATCACCGCACCATAAAATTCGCTATCTTGCTTTAACACATACATTTCATCATCAATTGCTTTACCTGCAATTTTTTTCGTTCCATTTATATATGGTTGCTCCTCTTCTCCAAGAGGCAATAATTTTCCAGTAGCAACATTGGTTTCATCTAATTCCACTTTGCTACTAATTGGCAAAAATAAATTACTATATTCCTTATACTTCTCCCTATGGGTATGAAATGAAGTATGGGTGCCTGTCCCAAAAGGTAACTTGCGATTACTTAAATTTGTTACCGAAAATTCATAATGCACCCCTTCCTCTAATAATTCTACTTCAATAACTGCCCTAAATTTTACTGGAAAATAA
Organism: Lachnospiraceae bacterium; assembly: GCA_017390525.1. Lineage (GTDB taxonomy): Bacteria > Bacillota > Clostridia > Lachnospirales > Lachnospiraceae > RGIG989. Next base: position 18,327 of record JAFPBJ010000195.1, read on the forward strand.
AAAAAGAATTCATCTTCTTCGTTGTATTCATAAAAGGTTACTACCTTCGCACTTCTTTCGGTTGCTATCATTTTCTCTACCTGAAATTGTCTCGTATGCAAAAATCCATGAATAAAATTATCTCCAAATTTATCATTAATTGGAAGCTGATAATCATAATCTGATACATGCAGCTTCCCATGCTTTAATCGATTTGGTAAAAACAACGTAGGAAGTCCAATAACAATACCATGTTTTTTTAATTGTTCCATAGTTGCATCTTCATTAAAATGGAAAATATCTTCCTGTCTATTCTTATAAAAAAATCTTAAAATACTACTTCCCATACTTGGTGCAACTAATACAATAAATCTACTATTTTCTAATTTAATACATTCTCCACCTTTATACATTATTTTTTCTGCTATCATATTTTTCTCCAATCACACCCATAATTAGTTTTTATCTCTAAAATTCTCATCATTTACTTTAATTTTCAGCTTATTTCCTGTTCTATTTGGATCACAACCTAATTTCGTTAGCAACTTCCATGTCTTAACATGGTTATATCGTCTGAATCATCATATGAGATTATTATAGCATATTTTCATTTTGGTTTTAAGAAAAAAAAAGAAGAAAAAATATTGCGATAAATACAATACTTTTTCTTCGTAATATTTATTAACAGGGGCAGTAGGAATCGAACCCACATCAAGGGTTTTGGAGACCCGCATTCTACCGTTGAACTATGCCCCTCCATTTTCATTGGCACCTTCAAAACTACACACAAACCAGAACCTCATCTAATTCTTTTGGTCAAGCCCTCGACCTATTAGTACTTATCAGCTACATATGTTACCATACTTCCACCTTAAGCCTATCTACCTCGTCGTCTTCAAGGGGTCTTACTAGC
>JAFPBJ010000196.1 GCA_017390525.1 Lachnospiraceae bacterium
AGTTACTACATAAATTCAAAAGAAAGGACACTATTATTTTATGGAAATCGAACGTAAATTTATTGTAAAGGCTCCACCCAAAAATTATAAAGAGTATCCGCATAAGGAAATTGAGCAAAGCTATTTATTTAGAGAGCCCGTTCTTCGTATTAGACGATACGGAGAAGACTACTTTTTCACCTACAAATCCAAAGGGCTACTTAGTCGACAGGAAGAGGAATTTTCCATTTCTAAGGAGGATTATGAAAAGCTACTAGAAAAGTCAACTGGAACAATCCTTTCCAAAACTAGATATATAATAAAGAAAGACAATGCTCCTACCATTGAACTAGATGTATTCCAAGGTGAGTTTTCTGGCCTTATATTTGCCGAGGTAGAATTCTCCTCTGAGGAGGAAGCCAACTCTTATCTTCCCCCAAGCTGGTTTTACAAGGAGGTAACCTTTGATGCTTCCTTTAGTAATTCTAATTTAAGCACCCTTACGAAAGAAGAAATAAAAAAGCTTATGAGGGAGGCAATAGACTAGACTATGGACCTATTTGAAACCATCATAGAACAACTGAAAAATTATCTTTGGGGCGTACCTACCTTAATTTTGTTATTAGGAACCCACATTTTTCTTACCATGCGATTAGGTTTTATTCAAAAATTTACTTTTAAGGGAATTAAGCTTTCTATCCAAAAGAATCCTGACTCAGAAGGAGACGTCAGTCAATTCGGTGCCCTTGCCACCTCCCTAGCCGCTACCCTTGGTACAGGAAATATTATTGGAGTGTCCACTGCAGTGGCGTTAGGTGGACCCGGCGCTGTTTTTTGGTGTTGGATTACGGGAGTGTTTGGAATTGCCACCAAATATGCAGAAGGGTTGTTAGCTGTCAAATATCGAAAGCAATTACCCGACGGCTCCTATATTGGTGGTCCTATGTACACCTTAGAAAAAGGGCTAAAATCCAAATTTCTAGCTGTTTTATTTTGTATTTTTACTATTATTTCTTCCTTTGGTATTGGAAGTATGGTGCAGGCAAATGCCATTTCCTCTTCTCTTACCTCTACCTTTTCCTTCTCTCCTATTATCATAGGAATTGTAGTTTCTGTTTTAGTAGGAGTTGTAATTATTGGAGGAATTAAAAATATTGCCACGATTTGCGAAAAGCTCATTCCCTTTATGGCTTTATTTTTCCTTTGTGGAAATTTTATTATTTTGTTTTTGAATCGCCAATATTTATTAAAAGCGTTAGCATTAATTATTACAAATGCTTTTGATTTTAGAGCCGCTTCTTCTGGCTTCTTAGGTAGTGCGATTATGTTAGCTGCGAAAAACGGAATTGCAAGAGGGCTATTTTCCAATGAATCTGGTATGGGCTCCGCTCCCATTGCTGCTGCCTCAGCCAAAACTCCTGATTCTGTGAATCAGGCACTTGTATCTATGACAGGAACCTTTTGGGATACTGTTGTGCTTTGTTTTATTACAGGTTTGGTGATTGTAAGTAGTATGCTCCACTTCCCAAGCCTATACAAAAATGCTCCTATTGATGCGTATACCAAGCTGGCATTTTCTAATTTGCCTTTTAATAGCTCCTTTTTCCTTTCAATTTCTATTGTAGTATTTGCCTTCTCCACCATTCTTGGCTGGTGCTTTTATGGAGAACGATGTATTCAATATTTGTTTGGAGAAAAGCTTGTAAATTTCTACCGTATTACATATTTAGTCAGTATTTTTATTGGAAGTATTACCTCTGTTCAGCTTGTATTTTCTTTTGCAGACTGTGCTAATATTTTAATGGCAGTTCCAAATATTCTTTCCCTACTATTACTACATAAAGTAATCGTGTCGGAAACAAAACAATATCTTCCACTCTACAAAAGTGGCACGAATAAAGTCAAAAAAAGTCGCTAGCGTTAGCGACTTTTTTCGTTCTATGATTTTTTTATCATCTCAAGTGTACTATTCTTAGCAATTGCCATACGAATAAACATAAGTGTAACAGTAATTTGTACAAACCATACTAATATACTTGGTATAATCTGATGAAAGCCATTATTCAATGCTACCAGCAAAACACCTATGGTACTAGAATAAATTCCCACCTTGATTAAATCACCCTTTTTCATTTTTGCCTGATAGACTAGGTTAATCATAAAGGCATACAGGATGAACATCATTGCTGTAAAACAAAATTCCACCACTGACATTCCATATAAGACTGCATAGGAAAAAGCCAGTGTTACATAAATATATGGAATCCACAAAACCAAATCCTCATTATTAAGAGTTAAGCCTTCGGTCTGATTAAATTTCATCTCATATTGCTGTAATACATTTTTCATAATCATATTATGCTTTGAAATTAAAATCTCACTATAATATTCTTCAGAAAGGTCTGACTTTGTAACCTCTTCCTTGCTTGCATCTGCTACAAAGCGAATCCCTTGAATTTCAAACTCTATAGGATGCTCCATAGTAAGAGTTCCATTTTCTAGCTGAAACTGTGGAATACGATTGGTAAATAAATTCTCAAA
>JAFPBJ010000197.1 GCA_017390525.1 Lachnospiraceae bacterium
ATCCACCCTTTTATATACATTAAGCGGGATGGACAAAGCCACATCAGGACAGGTGATATATCAGGGGGAAGACTTAGTTTCCATGACTGAAAAAAAGCTTGCAGTCTTACGGCATAGTGATTTTGGCTTTATTTTTCAGCAAATGCATTTAATTAGTAATTTGACGTTATTAGAAAATGTAGTAGTTCCAGGATATTTAGATAAAAAGAAAACTGCCAGCGAGGTGCAAAAAAAGGGGGAGGAGCTTCTTGAGAAAATGGGACTTACTAGTGTAAAGACCCATTTACCTTCTCAGGTATCAGGTGGTCAGCAGCAAAGATGTGCCATTGCAAGAGCTGTGATTCATACACCAAAGCTACTTTTTGCCGATGAGCCAACAGGAGCCTTGAATCGTAAAAATACCACAGAGGTATTAAACCTCCTTACAGAGCTAAATCAATCAGGACAAAGTATTCTTATGGTAACCCATGATATGAGAGCAGCACTTCGGGCAACGAGACTGCTCTATTTAGAGGATGGCGCTGTGATTGGGGACCTTACTTTGCCTCCTTACCAAAAAGAAGAAGAAAAGAATCGCGAAACCCAGGTGAATGCATGGTTAGATTCCATGAAATGGTAGGGGGTGTGAAAGATGGAGATTTTAACTTTACTAAAAGCAAATATTCGCCACAAAAAGGGCTCCTTTTTCAGCATTATTATATTAATGATCTTAATTTCCATGTCCTTTACTGCGATTGTAAGTATCCAGGACAATTGTAACAACAGCATAGAAAATGCTTTAAACCACATCGATACCGGTAACTTGAATGTGTTTATAAAAGCGCAAGATTTATCGGATGATTTATTAGAGAAAGTGAAGACACACGAATTAGTGGAAAAGGTTGTGGTTTATCCGGCTATTATTTCTGATAAGACAGAAATCGGAGAAAACACAGATGGAAACTGCTGGTTTATGCAAAAACTTCGCCCAGGCTATCAAATCTTAGATGAAACTTTAACAAGTTATGAAGAAAAAGCTGCACCACTAAAAAGTGGAGAAATTTATGTGCCACAAGGAATATGTACCAATATGGAATGTAAGATCGGAGATACTTTAAAAGTATATACCATAGGTGGACGCTATGACTTAAAAATTAAAGGAATTATGGTTGAACCTATAAATGGCTCTACAATAATGGGTTGGAAACAAGTGTTTATCAGTGATGAAGATTATGAAAAAATGTACGAGGATACCAAGAAAAATGAAACCAAAGAGATGTCAGCAGACGTAAGAATGCTTCAAATTCACAAGTCTAAGGCTAACAATTTATCCGATGCAAAGTTTAGAAGACAGCTTAATCTTGATACGGGAATTGTAGACCATGGCACTGGATCGTTAACAAGAGATATGATTATTCATTATACCAGTTTATTTCCTGATATTATTGGCTCTATTTTAATGGTGTTTATTGGCTTTTTAATGGTAGTCATTTTAATTGTGATAGGACATAGTATTTCAACGGGAATCGAAATGGATTATGTAAACCTAGGGATCTTAAAGTCTCAGGGCTTTACAAAAGGAAAAATTCGTCTGATTTTTATTTGTCAGTACCTTTTTGCACAGGCAATCGGTGTGACTCTTGGGATGCTACTTGCGATTCCTCTTACCAAAGCCTTTGGCAATGTATTTTGGCCAATTATAGCAATACCTGCAAGTAACCATATTTCCTTGGGAAAAAGTCTGGCTGTAATGGCAGGTGTATTACTGCTTTCTGCATTGTTTATTTTTCTTACAACAAGAAAAATAGGAAAAATTGCACCAGTAAGGGCATTAACAGGCGGACATGATGAAATCTATTTTGACAGTAGAATTAAGGCTCCGATTAGCAAGAAGTGTTTATCTGCCAGTCTTGCTTTTAGGCAATTTACTTCTAATAAACGTCAATATATAGGAACTATTCTCATTGTATCCATACTGGTATTTTTTATGATGACCATAATGGTACTGGGAAATGTGGTAAACTCTAAGTCGGCAGTGGAATCTATGGGTGGCATTTATACGGATTTGGAGTTTAGCCCATTGGAAATACTAGAGGATGAAACGGTAAAAGAAATTGAAGCTACCATTTTAGAATATTCAGAAATTGAGAAAAAATATTACTATTCTTCAAATTATTTGTCGTTAAATGGAGAAGAAATATACTGTTCCATTTATCAGAGTCCTGAAATGATTCCGGCTGTTACTAAGGGAAGGGTTCCAAAATATGACAATGAAATTGTAATAACCGATATTCTTGCAGATGAGCTTGATTTAAAAATGGGGGACAAAGTTACAGTTTCTCATAAAGATAAAAAGGCAACCTACATAATTACAGGCTTTAATCAGGCAGTGAATGACACCGGACGCTGCTTTGTCATGAACCTCGATGGAGCGAAAAGGTTGGGAAAAGAAAGCCTTTATCATTATGGAATTCAATTAAAAAATCCCGAAAAGGCAACGGAAATTGCAGATGTATTGAATAAAAAATATGAAGAAATCTTAGAAGCAGAATCAATAGATGAGGGACCACTAGACGGAATCTATACTCTTGCTATCGATGCGATGAAAGCAGTAATATATATCTTTTCTGTTTTGTTCGCCCTTGTGGTGGTACATATGGTATGTACCAAAGCCTTCCTTAGAGAAAGAATTGACATTGGAATTTATAAATCCTTAGGATTTACTTCAAACAATCTACAAATGCAATTCGCTGTCCGCTTTCTCATCGTAGCACTGATTGGTTCTGCAATTGGAACGATTTTATGTGCTGCCTTTTCAGGAAAGCTCTTAAGCAGGCTGCTTCGTTTAATGGGAATTTCTAATTTGGTAGTGGCATTTACACCAGCCACCTTCCTCATTCCAATTGTGCTCATTTGCGTATGCTTCTTTGTATTTTCTTATGTGGCATCGAGAAAGATGAAACAGGTGGAGATCAAAGAACTGGTAGCGGAGTAGATGAAAATACAGATTTTCTAGTGAAAAAGAGATTATTTTATGCTGAAGGGAAATCACATTTGGGATTTTCTCTTCAGCACAATTGGTAAAATAAATACACTAGGATTTTTTATCATTTATGTACCTTATTTGAATTCTTTAATCTATCTATATCTTCGTTTCTTATCCATTCTTCCGAAAAACCACAATCGCAACATACATATCTGTCTACTTTAACAGCTGAAAAAATAGTGGCTCCCACCATAATATTATTTCCCGTTCCATAGGCTCCGGCAAATCCATCTACAACAACTATTTCATTACTCCCACATTTAGGACATATTCTACTGTTCTTCATATCACTTTTCTCCCATAATTCTATTTCCATTGTCGTCAAAAGTAGCTTTTAATGCTTTTTCTACTGGATATATTGAACCAATTAATACACAAAGCTGTATCGTTTCCATGACTATTGTCATCACTGCAATCACATTAACACTGCTGTTAGCAAATGGTATCTGTACTATGATTGTCGGAATTAGCAGAACAATTCCTGCCTTTAACCAAAGTCTCCCACAATAATCATGTGCAAACTTCCAAGTATC
>JAFPBJ010000198.1 GCA_017390525.1 Lachnospiraceae bacterium
AACGCATTGATAATTTCCTCAAAGTTCTGAATATTTTGTATTTCATCTACAAATAAATACTTGATTTCTTTAGATGTTGATAATTCATCTACTATCTCTTCAAATTCATCGTCTGTTTTTATTTTTCTATACTTTCTTGAATCAAGATCCAAATATATGATACGATCTTCACTAATACCCTCGCCAATAAGCTCATCCTTTATCATTTCCATCAGACTTGATTTTCCGCAGCGCCTAACACCAGTGATGACTTTTATAATGTCGGTATGATGATAAAATCCTCTAATCTTTGAAAGATACTGTTCTCTACGAAATAATTCCATAATATACACCTCTTTCTGACAATCTATATACTAAGTATATCCCGAAAATTCCTTTTTAACAACACACTTTTTGCAAATTCATCAAAACATGTGTTGTTAAACTCTTTTCAGCAGATACAACTTCAGAAACTTGCACTAAAAAATAAGCTGATTATGGAAAAATATCAAAATATTTCAAAAAATATGTAAATACCTTAGAGCATATTACCAAGGAGCAGCTTGTTTATCCTGAATAGAAAGAAATCCGTTATACCTGTGTTACATTAGTATAACGGATTTCTTTATTTGTTTGTATTATTTTGTGCCCTACGTGCTAAAAGAATCGGTGTATATTTTTTATTCAGTCTTTTCGTTATTTCCTCACCTTTTTTTATCAGTTCTGCTTGTTTTCTCGCCCACTCGGCTGCCGCCTGATTATCTTCCAGTTTTTCACTAAGTATTACTCTGTCATTCATAATCTACACCTCCTATCGGTCTTCATAAACAATATTTGCTTCATGACAATTTGACAAAAAATATGCAACTGCTTTTTGGTAATCTCTAATTCCATTTCCTTCATTATGCATACTCACCGCATTATTGTATATCTCAACTGCTTTTCTTTGATCAATATTTTCTCCCTTTACAAGATACGATACACTCCCAAGATTTGTAATTACGACCATCATTTTAACTGTTACATTTCTCAAGAAGAATTGAACATCCTCCAAAGAAAATTTCGATAACGACGGATGATTATGCAGTATTATCACTACACACCCCAAAGAAGCAGTAATCAAATGGTTTGCTACTGTGTTCATACAAGGATCTACTGAATGCTCATCTCCCAATGAAATACCTATATATTCTTTTCCTTCCGCAATCAGGCTCTCGTGATCCATACTGTAAGTCAATGCAACTTCATTAGAGTCATTCTCATTCTTTGAAATCGCTAAAACTTCTCTTGACAATTCCTGAATTGTTACATATTCATTTTCTGGTATCCCCTTATACTTAATAAGTGGCACCTTATTTATTGCTTCATCTGTAATCACAACTTTTTGATCGCGATTTTTTGACATTTCAAGTTCTCTCATGAAATTCACTTCCTCTCTTTTATTATATCGTCAATTTGTACTATCAACAACAGAATTTGAGTTTTTTTATTTCATTTCATCAAGATTAAATAAGATACATCCGCAATGTCCCACAAAGGTTTGAAAGCAGATTACCTTAAGATTGGTGTCTATCCCCGGGCTGTAATCCACAATCTCTATCATTTCCCCTCAAAGGCAAAGCCGTATTTACGAAATTTCCCACTACATACGAGCACTTTCCTATTGATTAAAAAATCCGTTACACGAATAGTCTTGCCATTAGTATAACGGATTTTTATGATAAATACAATTTTATTGCTTTATTTTACTGTAATGGTGACTTTTGCGGTGGTTCCGTTAGATGCCTTAATGTATAGGGTGGTTTTCCCTTTCTTAAGGGCGGTTAGGTTGCCGTTTTGGTCTACCTTTACAATGGTGCTGTCTTCTACGAAGTAGCGTCTTACTGCTACGAATTTAGTAGGAAGCAGCTTTTTCTTTTGGTCTGCTTTGGTAAGGGTTGTAGTTACCTTTTGTTTTTTGCCTACAGTTAGGGTGATGGTTGCATTCTTTGGAGTTACCTTAGAAACGTTAGTGTAAGCTTTGTGCTTACTTCCTACTGTAAATAAATCCATAGTTTCTCCTAGATATTGCTTCTTACCATTTGCCATGCGGTAGGCTTTTACTCTGACCCTGTAGCCTGTTTGGCTGGATACCTTTTTACCTAGTACCTTAGAAATAGATAGGCTAGTTTTATTAGCTACAACTGTGGCAACCTTTGTTTTGGCGGTGATTTTTCCGCCATAGGTGGTTGCAAAAATGTCGTAGCCTTCTGCTCCTTCTACCTTGCTCCATTGTACCTTAAGGGCGCTGTTTTGCCAGCCTAGCTTAGCTAGCTTATTCATGATATTAGAGTTTACGGTCCATTTTTCTTTAGTAATTGTAGTATCTGCTGGAGTGCGATCAATTACGATCACATAATCCGATGCGTGGGTAAATTGTAAATCTGCATTTCCACTACCATCGATTTTAC
>JAFPBJ010000020.1 GCA_017390525.1 Lachnospiraceae bacterium
AGGGGAAGATAGATATTATCATTTGGTGCTGTTAGCAGAAAATGATAAGGGCTATCACAATCTAATGAAAATTGTTTCAAAGGGGTTTACAGAAGGCTTTTATTACAAACCCAGAGTGGATTATGAGGTACTAGAAGAATACCATGAAGGAATTGTTGCCCTAAGTGCATGTATGTCGGGAGAAGTGGCAATGGCACTTAGAAGAGGTCGATATGAGGACGCAAAGGAAATAGCCCTTCGTTTGCAGGATATTTTTGGGAAGGATAATTTCTTTTTAGAATTGCAAGACCACGGCTTAAGAGAGCAAACCTTAGTAAATACAGAGCTAGTCAAGCTTTCTAAGGAGACAAACATTTCCTTAGTGGCAACTAACGATTCTCATTATGTATATCCAGAGGACTGGAAGGCACACGATATTTTACTTTGCATTCAAACTGGAAAAAAACTTGCTGATGAGGATAGAATGCGCTACGAGGGTGGCCAATATTATTTAAAATCAGAAGAGGAAATGAAACGATTATTTCCATATGCCCTAGAAGCCATTGAAAATACGCACAAAATAGCCCAAAGATGTAATGTGGAAATCGTATTTGGAGAGCAAAAGGTGCCAAAATATGATGTGCCAAATGGTATGGATGCCTTTTCTTATTTAACTATGCTTTGCGAAGACGGGTTAAAGAAACGATACGAGGAGGTTACAGGTGAATTAAAGGAAAGACTCGATTACGAGTTGAATACCATTAAACATATGGGCTATGTGGATTATTTTCTCATTGTTTGGGATTTTATTCACTATGCAAGAAATCATGGTATTGCAGTAGGCCCAGGAAGAGGGTCAGCAGCAGGAAGCTTGGTATCCTATTGCCTTGGAATTACCAATATTGATCCTATTCGATATCAGCTTTTATTTGAACGATTTTTAAATCCTGAACGTGTTTCTATGCCCGATATTGATATTGACTTTTGCTATGAAAGAAGGCAAGAGGTCATTGATTATGTTGTAAAAAAATATGGAAAAGAGAAGGTAGTACAAATTGTAACCTTTGGAACCATGGGGGCAAAATCGGTGATTCGTGACGTGGGTAGAGTAATGGATATTCCTTATATTGATGTGGATAAGGTTGCAAAAATGATTCCTACAGAAAATGGAATTACCATTGATAAAGCCATGGAAATGAATCGGGAGTTGCGCACCTTATATGAAAATGACGACCAAACAAAGCATTTAATTGATATGTCAAAAAGATTAGAGGGGCTCCCAAGACATACCTCGATGCATGCCGCAGGTGTAGTAATTGGTCAGGAATCTATTGATGAATATGTTCCTTTATCAAGAGGTGCAGACGACGCCATTACCACCCAATTTACCATGACCACTATTGAGCAGCTAGGACTACTAAAAATGGACTTTTTGGGACTTCGTACCCTTACAGTGATTCAAGATGCAGTGAAGCTAGTGAAGAAAAGTCAAGGTATTACCTTATCTATGGAGGAAATTGATTTAGCAGATAAAAAGGTATACGAGCTCATTAGCCAAGGGAAAACAGAAGGGGTATTCCAGCTAGAAAGTGCGGGAATGAAAAACTTTATGAAGGAGCTAAAGCCTCAGAATATTGAAGATATTATTGCAGGAATTTCTCTTTATCGACCAGGTCCTATGGATTTCATTCCTAAGTATATTAAAGGAAAGGAAAATAGGGAGAATATTCAGTATAAATGTCCGGAATTAGAGGAGATTCTTGCCCCAACCTATGGGTGTATTGTGTATCAGGAGCAGGTAATGCAGATTGTAATGAAGCTTGCTGGTTATACTATGGGACGTAGTGATTTAGTAAGACGTGCCATGTCTAAGAAGAAAGCAGATGTAATGGAGCAGGAGCGAAAGAATTTCGTTTACGGAAACGAAGCAGAAGGGGTACCAGGCTGTATTAAAAATGGTATTAGTGAAAAGATTGCCAATGAAATTTTTGATGAAATGATAGATTTTGCAAAGTATGCCTTTAATAAATCTCATGCAGCTGCCTATGCAGTAGTAGCATATCAGACGGCTTATTTAAAATGTTACTATCCAGTAGAATTTTATGCGGCTCTTTTGACCTCTGTGTTAGGAAATCCGCCAAAGGTGGCAGAATATATTTTGGCTTGCAGAAAAATGGGAATTACCATACTTCCTCCAGATATTAATGAAGGAGAAAGTGGATTTTCTGTTGCAAATGGTGCCATTGTATATGGCTTATCCGCGATTAAAAGTCTAGGGACTTCTGTGATTGATGCAGTGGTAATGGAGCGAAATCGTGGGGGAAAATATACTAGCCTAAAGGATTTTGCCTCTCGTTTATCTAGCAAGGAGGTAAATAAACGTACCATAGAAAATTTAATTAAGGCAGGAGCCATGGATAGCTTAGGCTATACTAGAAAACAGCAAATGAGCTTGTATGGTAGTATTATTGATTCTGTAAATCAGGAAAAGAAAAATAATTTAACAGGACAAATGTCTATGCTAGATTTCTTAGGAGAGGAAGAGAAAAAGGAGTTTGATGTGCAGTATCCTGATATTGGAGAATATGAAAAACAAGATAAGCTTTCCTTTGAAAAAGAGGTATTGGGTGTTTATGTTAGTGGACATCCTCTTGAAGATGATATAGACAGGCTTAATAAGCATATTACTGCTACGTCTATGGATTTTGTTTTGGATGAAGAGTCAGGGGCTGCAAAGGCTAAGGATCAACAAACCTATATTGTGGGTGGAATGATTGATTCTGTTACCATAAAGATTACAAAAAATAATCAAAATATGGCGTTTTTACGATTAGAAGATTTGGTAGGAAGTATTGAGATTATTGTATTTCCAAGAGATTTTGAAAAATATCGTTCTCTTTTAAAAGAGGA
>JAFPBJ010000199.1 GCA_017390525.1 Lachnospiraceae bacterium
ACTTGGAAGTATTACTAGTGTAATTCAAGAAATCGCAGGTAATCTATGTGTACAAGGAGCACAGGATACTTTATCCGCTGAGAATAGAAACAGTATTGCAACTACCCTTAAGGAATATAGAACTATTATTGCACAAGAGGGAAATGGAAACTTTGCTGGAAGATATGTATTTACTGGATATAAGACAGATACATCCTTATCCTACACAGCAGATGATGACACAAAGGAGTATGAAATTACAGAGAATTTTTCCTTTAAGGATTTAGAAAATAAATCTGTTGTAACAGGAAGCTTCGATGTAAAGGATGCACTCAATAATTCTACTCTTGACATTAAACAGGAAGAAGTAAAACGATTACGTTTATCCTATGATAAAAATATGGCGGGAGAAAAGCCTAGTATTACTGTAGACGGAACAACTATTGCAGACGATAAGATTGTAACCAAAACCTTAGCAGAGGCAGATTGCTATCAACCAGGGGAAGATGAAGTATTCTATATTGCAGAAACTGGTGAGCTCATTCTAGGTGCTAATGTATATGAGCAAATGAAAACTGCAGATAGCATTGATGTTACCTACAAAAAGGATAGCTTTGAAAAGGATGATTTAAGACCAGAGCATTACTTTAATTGTACTGCTACTGATAAGGCTTCAGGTGACGCAATTACCTATAAGGTAAGCGATCAAGATATTCAGTATGAAGTAAACTACAATCAGAAGATTCCAGTAAATGTACAAGGAAAGGATTGTATCACTCATGCAATTCTAAGAGACATTGATGAGCTAGCTAAGGTAGTAGATGATGTGATTCAGGTAGAGGATAAAATTGCCGAGGTGAAGAAATTAATGGCTGATCCAAACTATCAGGATAAAACTAGCCAAGACAATTTAAAAATATCACTAGAAGCATACGAATTAGAGCATTCTATTCGCACTGATATTATGCAAAAGGCATTTGGTGCCAATATTACTAAGTTCAAAGGACATCAAGAAGCGATTTCTCATGAGACCTCAGACCTTGGAAGTAGAGGAAAGAGATTAGCGCTAATTAACGAACGCTTAAGTAGCCAGGCAACAGATGTGGAAGAACTATTATCGAAAAACGAGGATGCAGATTTACTTGATGTAGCCATTCGTTATCAGGCAGCAGAATATGTATACAATGCTTCCTTACAAGTAACTGCACAGATTATGAAACAATCTTTGCTTGATTTTTTACAGTAGCAAGATTGCTATAAAAATAGGCCACACAATTTCGATGTGGTCTATTTTCGTAAAAATGGAAAATGTAGAATGGAGGATTACAAATGAAGATTAATACAAAGTTTTTTGGGGAAATTGAAGTAGATGATGAGAAAATTATTACCTTCGAAGCAGGGATTATGGGCTTTGAAGCACTAAAGGATTATGCCATTATATATAATTCAGAGACAGATCCAGGAAAGGATATTATGTGGCTACAGTCGGTAGAAGACGCAACCATTGCCTTTCCAGTGATTGATCCGTTAAAGGTATGTGCAGGCTATGATCCAATTGTAGATGAGAATACCCTAAGTGGATTAGGTGAATACGAAGCGGATGAATTATATGTGGTAACCCTTATGACAGTACCACAGGATTGCACTAAGGTTACAGTTAACCTTAAGGCACCAGTTATTATTAACACTGCTAGCAAAAAAGGAATTCAAGTAATTGTAGAAAATCAAGAATACGAAGTAAGATACAATGTGTACGAAGCAGTGCAAAAATTAAAAAATAAGGCAGGTGGACAGTAATGCTAACATTATCTAGAAAATTAAACGAAAGTATTATGATAAACAATGATATTGAGATTACCATTGCAGAAATTAAGGGTGATCAGGTAAAGATTGGAATTACAGCACCAAAGGAGATTCCAATTTATCGAAAAGAGTTATATTTACAGATTCAGGAAGCAAATAAAGAGGCAAATGCTCAAACCAATCCATTAGAGGTAATAGAGCAATTATTTCAATCTTAATATAAACTTTTTATTTCAAAAATCCGATATAATTTTAAGATAAGAAGTGTAATATTCACATAGTAAGTAACAAGAATGGAAGATAGTTATCACAAGGAGGTGATATTATTATGAGAATTGAACCAGTCAGGATAGAAACCGTTACACAGACTAGCAATGTATCAGACATGAAGACACAACAGAAGAAGGCAGAAAACAGACAGCAAGAGGTAGCAGCAAAGGACGGGAAAGAGCGAGAAACTTCTAAGGAATTATCCATTGAGGAAGTACCGAAGCAAAAGATAGAAGAAGCTCTAGAACAGGTAAATAAACAAATTAAACAGGATACCCGTACCATGTGTCAGTTTAGCTACCACGAAGAAACCAAGAGGATTTCCATTAAGGTCCTTGATGAAAACACCAAGGAAGTCATTAAGGAAATACCCCCAGAGAAGACACTTGATATGATTGCTAAGGTAATGGAAATTGCAGGATTATTTTTGGATGAGAAACGATAGGAGGAGATTGTATGCCAATTAGATTATCAGGGCTATCTTCCGGACTAGATACAGACGCTGTTGTTAAGGAATTAATGACCGCACAAAGAGCGAAGGTAGACAAGATTACAAAGAAGAAAACAAAGCTAGAATGGAAAAAGGAAGCTTGGACAGACCTTAATAAAAAGGTATATAGCTTCTATTCAGAACAAGCATTTAAGTTTAAATCATCAGGTACTTACAAACAAAAGAAAGCAACTAGTACTGATGAAAGTAAGATTACAGTAAAGGCAGGCGTAGATGCTACTACTGGTTCGCATACCATTAGTGTAAAACAGCTTGCTAGTGCTTCTTATTTAACAGGTGGAAGAATTGTAAATAGTACAAGCCAGACTACCACAACCAACAATATGACTAATACTACGAAGCTTTCAGACCTTGGAATTACTGAGGATGTAACCTTTAGTTTTAGTACTAGTGATGGCAAGACTTCTAGTGTTACCTTGAATGGAGATAGCGCTATTTCTGACCTTACTGAGAAGCTTGGTGAGGTAGATATGGCAGTGAATGTATCCGATGGTAAGCTTTCGTTTGTAAAAACAAGAACGGGAGCAAGCACTGGTGGTACAGATGTAAACAACGATGATAATTACGATGTAACCATTTCCGTTGATAAGCAAGTTGCTTTTGAAAAATTAGGACTTGGAAGCTCTACTAGCCTAACAATTGCAAGTGGTACACACCAAAGTGACGCAGGAGCACAGGTTACTTATGATACAGTATCAGCAGGTGGCAGTGTAACAGCAGATACTAGATTATCAGATATGGGTATCGCAGCAGGAACAGTATTTAACCTAAACGGAACTGAGATTGCGACTACAGGTACCATGACTATTAGACAACTAACAGATAAATTTAAAGAGGTTGGAATTAACGCATCCTTTGATAGTAAGCAACAAAGATTTTTCCTAAGCTCAAAGGAATCTGGAACAGCCAATGATATTCAGCTTACTAGTGATACAGCAGGAGTATTAGCAAAGCTTGGACTTGATACCTCAGTAACCAATGCAGACCCAACACAGAATGCAGTGAAGATTGATGGAAAGGATGCAACCATTATTTACAATGGAGCAACCATTACCTCTAGTACCAACGACATATCAGTAAATGGATTAAACATTACAGTCAATGATGTAACCACAGACGAAACTGGTAAGGATACACCAATTAAGCTATCTGTTACCAATGATGTAGATGCCATTTATGACAGTGTAAAGGACTTTGTAAAGGCATATAACACCTTAGTAAAAGAATTAAGTGACAAATATTCTGCCAAGGCAGCAAAAGGATACGAGCCACTTACAGACGACGAAAAAGAAGAAATGTCTGAGAAGCAAATCGAGCAATGGGAGACTAAGATTAAGGATTCTTTACTTAGAAGAGACTCTACCATTAGTAGCTTAACTTCTACAATGAGAACAGCACTTTCTTCTAGCGTAGAAATCGATGGTAAGAGCTACAGCTTAGTATCTCTTGGAATTAAGACAGGACTATATACTGAGAATGGTCAGCTTCACATTGATGGAGATAAGGATGATGCATCCGTATCAAACAATGAAGATAAGCTAAGAAAAATGATTGAGGAGGATCCAGATAAGGTATACCAAATTCTAACTGGTGTAGGTAATCAATTATATGACAAGTTAAAGGACAGCATGTCAAGCATCAAGGGCTTAAGAAGTGCTTTAACAGTCTATAATGATAAAGAAATGGATACTCAGATTACGAGTTATACTAAGAAGATTGCTGAAATGGAAGAAAAGCTACAAGATATGGAAGATCGCTACTACAAGAAATATGCAGCACTTGAAACTGCAATGTCTAAGCTTAATGCACAAAGTAGCCAATTAGCAGGATTTTTCGGAACTTCAGCATAGTAAAGGAGAACACCTATGGCTTTAAACGCAGCAAATGTATACAGCAATAGTAAAATTCAAACAGCTTCCCCAGCAGAACTTACTTTAATGCTTTATGAAGGGGCAATTAAGTTTTGCAACATTGCAATTATGGGACTTGAAAAAAACGACTTACAAAAAGCAAATGAGAACATCATTAAGGCAGAAAAGATTATCCTAGAATTTCAAGCTACATTAGATCACAAATATCCAGTATCCAATGACTTTGAAATTATTTATGATTATATCTATCGTCGATTAGTGGAAGCAAACATACATAAAGATAAGGAAATCTTAGAGGAAGCCTTAGGGTATATCAGAGAAATGCGTGATGTATGGAAGGAAGTTATGAAAAAGGCGCATGATGGGAATGGTGGAAAAGCATGAATCAAAGCTATGTAACAATTCTTGAAGAAAGTCTTCAAAAAAAGAAAAAGCTGTTGCAAGGGATACTAACCATAACCATGCAGCAAGGAGAATATGCGAAGCAGGATCCATTTCCAGATGGCTTATTTGAAAAAAGCATGACTGATAAGGATAACCTACTAGCTCAGCTCGAAGAAGCGGATCAAGGCTTTGAACAAATCTTCGAACGAACCAAAGAGGAAATCACGGGTCACAAAGAAAAATACAAAGAAGTCATCAAACGAATGCAAATATTAATCAAAGAAGTGACAGACTTAAGTGTAGAGATTCAAACGAAAGAAGCCCGTAACAAAACAGCACTAGAGCAAGCCTTTGTAAGGGCAAGAAAACAAATCAGAAGCTTTAAGCAAAGTAGTCAAACAGCTTCTAAATACTATAAGACCATGTCGAAAACAAATGTAGACGAGGCAATATTCTTTAATAAGAAAAAGTAATCATAGGGCGCTAGAGGAATCTGGCGCCTTTGTTTTTGAAGGGGTGAAATTGTATATGACAGAGAGTGAAAAAAATGATTTGTTTTATGTGTGTTCATTAAGTGAGTTTATTGGACGTAAGACAAAGAATAGAAGAAGAGTGGTAGTAAATGCACTTGGAAAAAAAGGAATCCAAAAACAATTATATGATGCAGAAGTGAATCATTGTTTGTCTTTTGAACAAGTATCAGATGAAGTGGTTGATCAGTATGAAATTCCAATAGGAAACTTTGATACGATTTCTGAATGTAAATATTCAATTCCAAGCATTACATCGATTGGAAAATTATATAGCAGAATGATTCTCGATTGTGCTAAACCGGGAGAAGAAGTGGAAGAATTAATTCGTGTTTTTGATTCTTTTATTAGTGATAGTATATCCGATTTTAAAACAGGAATTTATTATGAAAATATGAGTTATTTAGAGTGCTGTTATCAAGAAGGATATTTGTTAGATTAAAAAAAGTAATGGATGTTGGTAAATAAGTTTGGAAGGGAGAAACAAAGGAAGCTTATGAAACTATACGAAAAAATACAAACCTATACAGCTGACACCTTAACCATTAACTGTAAGAAAGCCCCTTACATTATCTATCGCCCCCTTTTGATAATACAGCAGTAGATTTCTTAGAGGAGCTGGGAGTAGACTTTTACAAAATTGCATCCTTTGAGCTAGTGGACATTCCGTTGATTGAATATGTAGCTAGTAAAGGAAAACCGATTGTAATGTCCTGTGGAATGGGTAGCATAGAGGAAATCAATGAAGCTCTAGCACCAGTAAAGCCAATTAAAGCAGGAGAAACATTTACCAAAGAAAATGTAAGAAGTATCCGCCCGGCAATTGGGCTACAACCAAAGTATTAATATGTCATTTAGGACTAAAAAATTTTTACAAAAAATGTTGTAAAAAAAGGGTTAAGTATCTGAGAAATCATCCGATATATATAACAAGAAAACATAGTACGTGAATTTCAAATCACGGCAACGACGTTCACGTGCTATCTTCTTATACTATAACTATATTATAAGTCACAAGTGATAAGGATATCACTTTATATTCAAGGAGGAATAATTATGAGAGTACAACATAACATGGCAGCAATGAACACTAATAGACAATTAGGAATCAATGTATCTAGCCAAGCAAAATCAACAGA
>JAFPBJ010000200.1 GCA_017390525.1 Lachnospiraceae bacterium
AAAAAACACTTGACATTTTTAGGGGAATGGTGGTAGACTAAAGTCAACTTCATAATTTGGGAAAAGGATGTTTATGGAAAGATAGGCTAAAACTCTGTCTTTCTTTAAACATCCTTTTTTTGTACCTTGAAAACTGAATCAACGTATTTTCTCAAAACTCACGCATCGGAGCAGGCGGTGTGGGCAACGCATTTTGCCAATAAATGCGGGACGATAACCAAGCATCAAAAGAGAAAGCTAAGAAACGATTGTTTTTACATATAACGAGGAGGAATTAGCATGATGAAATCAGGATGGAAACCAGAACAACTAGAACAAGAGTTAAAGAATAAAATTATTGGACAAGACGACTATCTTCATGATTTATCTACCTGTCTTTGGCTTCATAACCAAAGGCTAGAACATTTCTTAAGGACAGGGAAACGGATTAACAGACCGAAATATAATATGTTGGTCATTGGTAAGTCAGGTATGGGAAAGACTTCAACCATTGAGGCAGCGGCAAAGCTGTTAAATATTCCTGTTGTTATAGAGGATGCGTCAGAATTGCGTGGTTCTGGCTGGAAAGGAAAACAGGTTTCAGAGATTGTAAGGGATATTTATGAAGTAGGCAGTCAAATGGAAAATGTAAGCGATACAGAGTTGGAATTTTCTATTGTAATTCTTGATGAAATAGATAAGGTGTTTGAGCGTCGTACCCACGATCAATCCTTTTTACCAATTAACAATCTTCTAAAATTTATGGAAGGTATGGAAGCAGGCTATGGTGAAGGCAATTCAAGATTACGAATCAATACTCATAATCTTCTTTTCATTGCCATTGGAGCCTTTGATGGTCTAAATGAAATTATTGAAAAAAGAATTCATCCAAAAACCATTGGATTTCAAAGTGAAAGAGAAGAAGAGGTGTTTGAAAAAAACATCTTAAAACAGGTTACACCAAGAGACCTTGCAGATTATGGAGTAAGCGAACAGTTTCTTGGAAGATTGCCACTTCTTACAGTTATGAATGAACTAGAGGCTTCAGATTATGAAGAAATTCTTTTAAATTCTGAGCTTTCGCCAGTACGCCAGTTGAACCAACTGATGCAACAAGAGCAAAATGCAGGTATTTCTATTACAAGAAATGCAGCAAGGCAGCTAGCCCAAAGGGTAAAGGATTCTGCCTTGGGAACTAGGGCATTACAAGGTGAAGTTATCAATCTTTTAAAGGAAACACTTTATTCTCTTCAAGGAGACGAAGAAAATAAAGAATATTTGATTGAGTATGAAAATGACTTTGTGATTAAGCCAATACAAGGAAAAAGAGAACCAGTGCAAGGAAAAAAGAGAAAAGTTAATTTTCATTTAACAGAAAAGGAAATGGAGTGTGTACGACTTGTGAAGCTAAATAGTATTGGAGAAGATGATAAATCCATTCGAATTTATGCAGAGGATTTATTTGAGTCCTTTGAAGCTGTGAATTACGAAGAAACAACAGGAGAAGGCTTGACAGATCTCTATGACTATATGACAATAAAAAATGCACAGATATTTACCGCTGCAGCAATCAAAGAAATGCTTTTAATGGAAAAGGGCAAAAAAACAGAGAAAAATATGCTTACACTATTAACGACCATTCGCAGACTTAAACCAAACAATGAGGAGGAGCTTCCTTTTGAGGAACCAAACGAAAATAGGTTTTTGCATAAGATGCATTTTCAATCATATGCAGAAATGAGAAAAGTAAAAGGAATTGCGTGGGAAGTGGTTCGAAAATATGCGTTATTACTTTATCAGTATGAATTTACGTTGTATGATGATGTTGTATGCTTTGAGTAAAAATCGAGGAGGGAAAAACAAATGAAGAATATAAAAAAATGTTTTAAGGCACTTGTGATTATATTACCTTTTTTTCTCGGAAGTGCGGGGTATTTACTAGCAGGAGAGGAAATTAGCCAATCTATGTATAATGCTTTGCAATTATACCTATTTGAATACTCGGAAGTGGATCATATCAATATTTTTCTAGAGATTAGTAGGTGGGTTGCACCGCTTGTTTCTATTAGTGGAATTTTTCTGATTTTAAAAACAACTGCACAATCAATCAAGGATTGGTTGTGCAGCCTTGGTGGAAAGAGTATTGTGGTATATTGTGAAGATAGAGACCAACAATTTATGAGAAGGAATATTAAGAATTGCATAATTGGAAAAAAAGAAAAAGTACGAGATGGAATGAAAAATAACATCATAATGTATGATAATGATTTGGATAATCTAAATTTTTATTATGCCAATAAAAAGCAATTCGAAAATAGTAGGGTATATATGCATTTGCAGCAAATAGATTCTTTTTTATTAAAAAAGAGTACAATTAATTTTTTTAATGAAACAGAATTAGTTGCCAGAGAGTATTGGAAAAAATTTAATTTACTAAAGTATATTCAAAATAATGAAGTGAATATAAAAATTGCAGTAATTGGCTTTGAACAGTTAGGACAGAAAATTTTAAGCTTTGGATTAATGAATAATATTTATACCCCTAATCAAAGGATAGAATACCATATTTGGGGTAAAAACGCTGTTTATGAGAGTATGCTTTCCAATATGAATTTGATGAATGGTGACTCTGTTATATTCCATGAAGAAGATTGGGAAAATAACTACAAGGAGTTAGAAAATTTCCAAAGAATCATTGTAACAAAAGAAAATAGTATGGAGCTTTTACAAGCACTTTTATATTTGTCTGGAGAGAGTGAAATACATTACTATAACAAAGGTGAGGTAAAGCTAGAAGAGTTATTTGGAGGAGAGAAGCTTTGCTCCTTTGGGGCAACCCATAAAATTTTAACAAAGCGTAATATTATGAGTGAAGAATTGTATCGCTTAGGTATGGAGCTTAATTTATCCTATCAGCATGATTATGCAGAGAATTATGAGGAAATCAAGCATAATGAAAAGGAAATGCGTGCTCTATGGGAAGAGTTAGACGGCTTTACCAAAGGCTCGAATATTGCTGCTGCAGATTATCATGAAATTCGTTTACTTACATATCAGTATTTAGGCAAAGGGGAAGCTGATTTAGTAAAGGAAAAAGAATGGCTCAGTGAAGCAGAGCATATTCGTTGGAGTAGATACCATTTCTTAAATCATTGGCAATATGCAGAATTAGAGGGAGGAAAAAATAAGGATGCGAAAAAGAGATTACATAAAGATTTAATCCCATATAACCAGCTTTCCAAAGAGGAACAAAGCAAAGACTGGGATACAATTCAAAGATTGATTAAGCTAAAAGGGCTTGATGAAACTAATTTAATAAATAAATAAAAGAGCAAAAAAACACGAACCAAGTCATTCTTATTTTTCAAGAAAAACTTGATAAATGATACATTGTATGTAATAATATTCATAAGAAAGATGTAGTTTGTGACTTTATAACACAGCAAGTTTCAGTTGCCAGGGGGCTATTTTC
>JAFPBJ010000201.1 GCA_017390525.1 Lachnospiraceae bacterium
AATGAGATTCATCGAGGAATCGATATTTTTATTAGTCCTACTAGGGCGGTAAATGAATTAACGAGAGAAGAGTTTAATGAAATTCAAATAAATGCAGTAAAAGATGAAGTATGTTTTGAAAGCATTACTTATTTGGAAGAAATGAATGAAAAATTATTGGAGAAAAACTCATTCTTATTGGTAAGAAAGGAAAATAAAATTGCATTTTGTGGAGTGAAAAAATTAGATGACAAATTTATTTCTATGCTTCCTAAATTTGGTGCTACTTCTAGTGACATAGATGGTGGATTATTTGTGGATTCTCCTAAGCCATATTTAATCAAACAGCAAGATTTTCATTATTCTGATGACAGTGAGGGAACAATTTTCATTGTAACCGATGTAAGTAGTGTATTACCGAAAGCAAAGGTAATATTTTTCAGGCTAGTATTTTTAATTGCAGCAGTGGTATTATTTTCTAGTACAATTTTATCTTATATGATTTACCATGAGATTCTTACTCCTCTTAAGGTGCTTAAGGAGGCAACTCAAAGAATCAAAGAGGGAGATTTGGATACTCCCATTAAAACAAATCGGTGTGATGAGATTGTAGAAGTCTTTGATTCCTTTGATGAAATGAGAATTAAGCTAAAAGAAACCGTAGATCTTAAGCTTAAATATGAGCAGGATAATAAGGAATTAATTAGTAATATCTCCCACGATTTAAAAACGCCAATTACTGCTATTAAGGGATATATTGAAGGAATTAAGGATGGAGTAGCAGATACGCCAGAGAAAATGGAAAAATATATTCGTATTATTTACAATAAGGCGACAGAAATGGATGGTTTGATTAATGAATTAGCTTTATACACACAGCTAGATCATAGTAGTATTCCTTATAATTTTATAAAAATTAATGTGGAGGAATATTTTAAGGATTGTGTGGATGAAATTAGTGCTGATTTAGACAATCACAAAATCGGATTTACATTTTTAAATTATAGTGATAAGGATTGCAATATTATTATTGATCCAGAGCAAATGAAGCGTGTGATTAATAATCTGATTTCTAATGCGGTGAAATATAATGATAAGGAAAAGGGTCAGATTACCATGCGAATTGAGGAGAGAGAAGATACCCTTTTAATAGCCATAGAGGATAATGGAAAGGGGATTGCTCCAAAAGATTTGCCACATGTATTTGATCGAACCTATCGAGGAGATGCTTCGAGAAATTCTACTCAAGGTGGCAGTGGATTAGGGCTTTCTATTGCAAAGAAAATTATTTTAGAGCATGGAGGAACCATTTGGGCAACTAGCAAGGAAAAGGTTGGAACCACCATATCTTTTGAAATTAGAAAAGTAAAAGGAGAGCAGGACAGTGAATAAAATATTAATTATTGAAGACGAGGAAAGTATTGCAGAGCTTGAAAAGGATTATTTGGAATTAAGCAATTTTCAAGTAGAAATTGAATCAGATGGAGAAAAAGGACTAAGTAAGGCATTAGAAAATGATTATAATATGATTATTTTAGATTTGATGTTACCTACTATAGATGGATTTGAGGTATGTAAAAAAATTCGAGAGGAGAAAAATACACCTATATTAATGGTATCTGCTAAAAAAGGTGACATTGATAAAATTAGAGGGTTAGGTCTAGGAGCAGATGATTATATTACCAAACCCTTTAGTCCAAGTGAATTAGTGGCAAGGGTGAAAGCACATATTAGTAGATACGAGAGATTACTTGGAGCATCTGTTGTGCAAAATGATGTAATTGAAATTAAGGGGTTAAAAATTGATAAAACTGCAAGAAGAGTTTATGTAAATGGGGAAGAAAAAATATTCACTACAAAGGAATTTGATTTGTTAGCCTTTTTGGCAAGTAATCCTAATCATGTGTATAAAAAGGACGAGCTTTTTGCACAAATATGGGGAATGGAATCCTTTGGGGACAGCGCTACCGTTACGGTGCATATTAAAAAGATTCGAGAAAAAATTGAGTTTGATTCTAGTAAGCCTCAATATATTGAAACTATTTGGGGCGTAGGATATAGATTTCGTGTATAGAATTTTGTTGTAAAAATGGAGGAAAAATCATTGAAAAAAGTAGAAATTTTACATGAAGACGAGGATATTATTGTGTGCGTAAAGCCACAAGGAATGGCAACACAAAATGATAAATCAACACAAATGGATTTATTTCATTATTTAAAAGGGTATTTATATGAGGAGCATAATTTAGAGACAGAGCCTGAATTATATATGGTACATCGACTAGATTGTCCAGTTGGAGGAGTGATTGTATTTGCAAAAAATCAAACTGCGGCAGCAGCTCTTTCTTTACAAATAAAGGAGCATAGCTTTAAAAAATATTATCAGGCAGTATTAACAGGAGAATTAGAAGAAGAGGAAGGAACCTTAGAGGATTATCTACTTAAGGATAGTAAAACCAATGTATCAAAGGTAGTAGATAAAGATACGAAGGGGGCAAAGGTTGCAAGACTTCATTATGAACTTTTGGATGAAATTGAAACTAAGGAAGGAATTTTATCCTATGTGTTAATTGAGTTAGATACAGGGCGCCACCACCAGATTCGTGTGCAAATGGCACATATGGGGGCAGGAATCTGGGGAGACACCAAGTATAATAAAAGGTTTCAAAAAACAAAAAAGGTGTATAAGCAAATTGGATTATTTGCTACAAGATTAGAATTTATTCATCCTACGACTATGAAACCAGTGGTATTTCAGACAGAACCAACAGGGGAATCCTTTGAATTGTTAGAGGTATGCTTTTAAAAAATTATGATTGCTTTAAGGATTTTAGAGCGGCCAACCATATGGCTCCAATAATACAGAAAAATCCTACAATATCAATTTTAGTAAAAGATACTTTCAAAAACAAAAATGCCATAATTGCGCTAAAAATAGGTTCTACTGTAACAAAGAGACTGGCTTTTACATTTCCTAGGATTTGTACACCAATTCCATAAATTAAAAATGGAATTAATGTACCTACTATAGTAATTGCTAGAGTAAGTCCAATTGCAGGAAAAGAATACTCAATTGGTTCAAGATAGCTTCGTGTTCCAAGTAATAGTGAAATGCCTGCAATGAAAAATGCCCATCCATTAATAGAGAGAATAGAATATTTTTGATATAATTTTTGGGGTGAAACTGTGAAAAAAACAAATGCAAAAGCAGATAATAGCCCCCAAAAAAGCGCCATTGTTTTAATACTTAAGGAATGTATATTTCCATGAGTTGCAATTAATACTACACCTAAAAAAGCAAATATAATTGCTATAATCTCATAAAGAGAAGGTATTTTCTTGGTTGAGATAGCTGTGTAAAGTAACATTAGAACGGGATAAGTGTATTGTAATACAGTGGCAGTGGCAGCATTGGATTCTGCAATTGCAGCAAAATAAGTATATTGTACTAACATCACACCAAAGATGGAAAAAAGAAGTAACATAAAAATATCTTTTTTATTTTTCCATACAAGAAAAAAGGATTTATCTTTTTTAATAATCGTTAGTGTTAATATTGCAATACCTGATAGAATCATTCTAATTGAAGAAAGCCATGCAACGGAAACAGTGGTTGTTTGAAATAATAATTGTCCCAAAATACCACTAAGTCCCCACATGGCGCCACAAGAGAGAACAATAAACAATCCAGTTTGTTGTTTTTTTTCTTTTTGCATGGAATCATCTTCTTTCTATTTTATTTTAGAAAGAGTAAGGCATAAAAACCTTACTCTTGAAAAATTATGCTATTACATAATAGTCTTTAGTATAACTGTTGGTAAATCTCATATACTTCCTCTTCTGATAAAGGAACGTAATTATTTGCAGTTAAACGACCTTGCTTTGTCATAACATTTTCTGTAAAAGCCTTTAATTCTTCAGGTTTTACACCATAGCTTCCGAGATTTTTCTTTGGAAGTAATTGATTTAATAAGGCTTCAAGCTCTTCATATACACAAGAAATATCGCAACCTAAAATCGTTGCTATTGTTTCGTTTAAGGTATGGATAGCTCCATCTGGATTTTTCTTCTGGTAGGTTTTAAAAACACCTGTAAAGATAGCATAATTTGCTTCTCCATGAGGAACATGGTACTTCGCACCTAATGGATAACTCATGGCATGAACAGCACCTGTACCTGCATTACCAAAAGCAATACCTGCATAAGTACTTGCAGTTAAAAATTCTTTGTTGTATTTATATCTCGTATCTAAGCCTTCGGCACAGATTTTTTTGTAGCCTGATAAAATCATTTCTATTGCCTTTATAGAAAAGGCTTGAGAAAAGGAAGTTGCCTTTGGAGACAAATAGGATTCTGTAGCATGTACTAATGCATCAATAGAGCTAGTTGCAAAGAAGGAAAGAGGTAAATCATTTAATAATTCTGGAATTAATACAGCATAATGTGGAAATAAATTCTTATCCGCAAGACCTAGCTTAGTTTCATAAGCAGTTAATTCAAGAATAGAAATATTTGTTACCTCACTTCCTGTTCCACAGGTGGTAGGTACGATAATGAGTTCCTTTGTTTGCTTTGGAGTGATTTTTTTGGTATAAAATAAATCTCCCACTGGTGTAAAGGTTTCAAGAGCAAATAATTTTGCAACATCAATAATCGTACCGCCACCTATAGCAAAAACGCGAGTGTAAGGAATATCCTTAATGTCCTCATAAATTGCTTCTACCATGACGTCAGAAGGTTCGCCTTTTCCATAATCGCCACGAAAAATAACGTGGGCATCTGATGCATTTTCTTTGAAATATTTTTCATAACAACGTTTACTTGTAAAGATAAGGTCGCCCTTTCCTAGATTAAAATGTTGGGAAAATTCCTTACAGGTATCAAATTCTAAAATGTCTGGAACAATGGAAAATTGTTTTAACATAGCGTACCTCCTATTTAGATAGAGTCTTTATTGCTTCTTCCATAATATTAAAACCTGCATTTAATTGTTCATCAGTAATTACAAGTGGTGCAAGGAAACGAATGACATTTCCATAAGTACCTGCATTTTCAATTAATAAGCCATGATTTGCACACTCTTTAATAAGAAGAGAAACAAATTCTGTAGCAGGCTCTTTTGTTTCTTTGTCTTTTACAAATTCAATACCAATCATAGCACCTAGTCCACGCACATCTCCCACAACTTCATACGTTTCTTTCCAGGTATTGAATTTTTCCATACACATTTTTCCAATTTCATTAGAACGTTCAATTAAATGATCTCTTTCCATTACTTCAAGCACTTTAAGACCAGCTGCACATGCAAGAGCATTTCCACCGTAGGTACCACCAATTACACCACCTGGTACAGAATCCATTACCTCTGTGCGAGAAATAACGGCACTAAGTGGAACACCACCAGCAATGGATTTTGCAGTTGCAATCATATCAGGCTCGCAACCAGCTTCCTTCCAATACTCAGAAGCAAATAGCTTACCAGTACGTCCAAATCCACTTTGTACTTCATCTGCAATTAATAAAATACCATTTTCATCACAAATTTTACGAAGAGATTTTACCCATTCAATTGGAGCAGGGATAAAACCACCCTCACCTTGAAGTGGCTCTAAGACAATTGCTGCCACATATTCAGCAGGAGATGCTTCTTCAAATACTTTGTAAATACTTTGTGTATAATATTCAATTGCATCCTCGTCAGTCATTCCCTTTGGTTTTCTATATAAATAAGGATATTCTGCTCTATAAACACCATCTGGAAATGGTCCCATACCTTTTGCATAGGCTTTCTTTGAAGTCATAGCCATAGTAAGCATTGTTCTACCATGGAATGCACCTGAAAATACAATAATGTTTGGACGTTTTGTGTATGCCTTCGCAATTTTTACTGCATTTTCATCTGCCTCTGCACCACTGTTCGCAAACATTACCTTTTTATCTGTACCACGAACAGGAGCAACAGCACCAAGCTTTTCTGCAAGGGCAACATATCCTTCGTGAGTTACCACATTAAACATTCCATGAAAATACTTATCTGCTTGGTCTTTTACTGCAGCTACTAAATCAGGATGACAATGACCTACATTTAAAACACCAACGCCACCGATCCAGTCTAAGAAGTAGTTGCCGTCTAAGTCTTCAATTATTGCACCAGAGGCTTGCTTCATAACACATGGATAAACACATTTAATTGCATTAGGAACAGCTTTTTCACGACGTTCCACTACTTTTTTTGAAATAGGACCTGGTAAGGTTTCAGTAATAATTTTTGGCAATTCTTTATTTAACATTGTAATTCCTCCATTCTATGTATATAAACTTTGTGTTATCTAAAAATAAAAGCCATAGAAAAAGTATGACCACCTCGTCTACAGCTTTGTTTCCTATTATAACAAGAAAAAAAAATAGAACAATGGATTTAGAGAACAAAGTATCATAAAAATATTGTGCTAGTAGCACAAATGAGATATGATAAAGTAAGGGAAAGGAGTGGAAATATGGCAATTTTTTTAAAGGATTTATTGCATCATATACAAAGGAAGTATGAATTAACCTGTGTTACAGGAGAAGAAAGCTTGTGGACTAGTACAAATGTAACCTGGATTTATTATATGGAAGATGTTACGACTCTAGATTTCATTCGAGGAGGAGAGTTAGTGATTACAACTGGAATGCGTTGTAATGAGGAGCAGTGGCTTATGTATTTAATTGAGCAGGCTACAAAAAATAAAGCGTCTGGTGTCATTATTAATGTTGGTCAGTATATTACTGCTGTTTCGGAAACGGTCATTCAATTGGCAAATGAAAAAAAGCTTCCAATCTTCACTATGCCTTGGAAAATGCATATTGTAGATTTAACACAGGATATTTGTAATCTGATTTTAGTAGAAAAACAAAAGGAGTTTGATGTAAAAAAAGTGTTTTCTTCTTTTTTTCTAAAGGGCACAGTATTTGATAAAGAGCTTCTAACAGAGCAGATTTTCTTCGATCATTTAAGATACTGCATTATCAAAGGGGAAAAGAGCATCATTCAGGAAAACTTTTCTTTGGAAGATAATGCTTCAGAAGCTATGGAACGTAATGTGAAGCAAATGCTTTCTGAACAATTGGCAGCAGTGTGCAAATGGAATGTAGTAATTTGTGAAAAAAAATTAGAAGCTGAGGATTCCTTTTATCCTTCTAAAGAGAAATGCACGCATATAGAGATTTATGGATTTTTGCAGTTAAGCCAACAAAAATCGGATAAAGAAATGATACAATTTATAAAACAGAAGCTAACAAATCAAAATGAGATTATTTGGGGAGTCGGTAAAATAAAAACAAGCTTTGATGAAATGAAGGAAGCGAAGGAGGAGGCAAAGCACGCCTTAATTGCTGGAAAATTACAGCATAGGGTAGTAGAAGCCTATGAGGAAAGTGGAATCTATCAAATTTTGTTACAGGTAAAGGATCAAAAGGTATTAAAAGATATGTATCAGGAAAAGCTAGGTGTGCTAGAAGCGTTTCCTGAGGACGAAAAGAATATGTACCTAGATACATTAAGAAATTATATTGAATGTGGAGGTAGCATAAAAGAGGTGGCAAGTCGTAGTTTTCTTCATAGAAATACAGTAAATTACAGAATGAAGAAAATAAAAGAGATTTTATCCGTTTCCTTAGAGGATGAGCAGGAACGGTTTATGCTATGGGTGTGTTTTTATATTAGGGATATGTTAGAGGGAAAGAGTGTCTAGAAAAAAAATAAAAAAAATAATTGACAAGAAAAAAAACCAATGCTATACTTGCACCTATCAAATGATTTTGATTCACTTGTGCATATGCACAAATTAAAATGTGCGTTTTAAAGTTGTACAAGAATCAAGGTTATGATAAATTAAACTTGCAAGTAAACATAAAGAAGATATTGAAATTGATTGCAAAGGAGCACTCTAAAAAATTAGAGGCTCCTTTTTCTTTTTCTTTTTTTCTTATTAAAAGAAAGGTAGGGATTTATATGAAGATGAAAAAATTTCTAAAAAGTATTGCACTTATTATGTCAATTGTTATGGTATTTGCTTTATTGACAGCTTGTGGTGGAGGTAAAGCAGATGAGGGAAGTACAGATAAAGCAACAGGTGATAATGGTGAAGAAGTAAGTGAAACATTACAGAAATTAAGAAAAAAAGGTGTTTTAAAAGTTGGTTCATCAGGTGATATTTACGCTTACATTGATAAAGATACTGGGGAATTTTCAGGAATTGATGCAGTAATTATTAAAGAAGCTGCAAGAAGACTTGGAATTGATAAGGTAGAAATGGAATTGATTCCTTTTTCAGAATTAATTCTTAATTTAAATTCAGGAAATATTGATATGATTACTGATGGTATGTATATCAAAGCAGATAGAGCAAAACAAATTTGTTATGGTGAAGTATGGTATACACAAGGTGGAGGTCTAGTTGTACCTGAAAAAAGTGATGTAAATGGAGTAGAGGATTTTGATCCAGCTAAGACAACAGTTGGTTATACAACAGGTACAATATGGCAAGGAATTGTAGAACAATGGGAAAAAGATGGAAAGATTAAAAAGGCAGTTGCAACAGGTGATCAAACAGAATCATTAATTGCATTACAATATGGAAAAATTGATGCTTTCTTGACAGATTCTACTGTAGTAGAAGATTTATTTAAAAACTCTCCAGATACTGTAAAGGGCTTAAGACTATGTGATAATTTCACTGATACAGATGATACACTTGGTCATATTGCTCCTTCAGTAAAAAAAGGTGATGATGCCTTTATGAAAGAAGTAAATGATGTAATTGTAGAAATGAGAAATGATGGTTTCTTAGAAAAAGCATTTAAAGAGTGTGGTTTGGATCCAAAACTTCATATGATTACAAACGAAGAAAGGGTATATGAACCTAAGGAATAAAAGGAGGTAATAAATATGGCCCTATTAGAAATCAAAGGATTACAAAAAAGTTTTGGAGAATTAAAAGTTTTAAGGGATGTTAATATCAGTATTGAAGAAGGAGAGGTTCTTGTATTGATTGGTCCATCTGGTTCTGGAAAAAGTACATTCTTAAGGTGTTTGAATTTACTAGAAACACCTACTGCAGGAGAGATAATTTTTGATGGACAGAATATTTTAGAAAAGAAATTTGATATAAAAAAATATCGACAATCGGTAGGAATGTGTTTTCAAAGATTTAACTTATTTCCATTTATGACTGTACTTGATAACGTTACGTTTGCTCCATGTCTTGTGAAAAAAGAGAAGAAAGAAGTAGCAAGAAAAAAAGGTATGGAGCTACTTGAAAAGGTTGGAATGGCTCAAAAAGCAAATGTATATCCAAGTACGCTATCAGGTGGACAGCAGCAACGTGTTGCTATAGCAAGAGCACTTGCGATGGAACCAAGAATGATGTTATTTGATGAGCCTACTTCTGCGCTTGACCCAGAACTTGTTGGTGATGTGTTAAATGTTATGAGAGACTTGGCAAAGGAAGGAATGACCATGGCAGTTGTAACACATGAGATGGGTTTTGCAAGAGATGTGGCAGATAGAGCTATATTTATGGATGGTGGATACGTTGTAGAAGACAGTAGTCCACAGGAAATGTTTACGAACCCAAAAAATGAGCGTACAAAAGCATTCTTATCAAGAGTGTTGAATAATTAGGAGGTAGCAATATGGAGGTTTTAGAGAATTTAGATTTTGCCAAGGCTTTCAAAGAGCTACTTCCAGAGCTCTTTGGCGAAGCCATTGGTATAGTAGTAACAGTAACAATTGTTGGATTTTTACTTGCTATTGTAATTGGATTTTTATTAGCACTAGCAAGAGTTTCAAAAAATAAAATTTTAAATGGTATTGTTGTAGTATTTCAAGAAATTATTCGTGGAACACCGTTATTGGTGCAATTGGTTTATGTATTTTACGTTGTACCGTTATTGATTGAAGTATTAATGTATTTTTTAGGAAAGCCTGATTTTAAAATGACAATGCCTGCGGTAACGGCTGGTATTATCGGTATGTCAATTAACTATGGTACATATATTTCAGAAGTAATTCGTTCAGCAATTTTGGCCATTGATCAAGGACAAACAGAAGCAGCTTTGGCACTGGGATTATCCAAAAGACAAGCTATGTTTCGAATTGTAATTCCACAAGCATTTAAAAACTCAATTCCTGTATTCGGTAATTACCTTGTTATGTTAGTAAAAGATACTTCATTAATGGCATATATTACTGCACAAGAATTTTTGATGACAACCAAAGCATATACATCTCAGACATTCTTAACAATTGAATCTTATACAATTTTAGCAGGTGTGTATTTGGTAATTTGTATTCCACTTGCTTTGCTTGTAAAATATGTGGAAAGAATTTCTAACAAGAGCAAAAGATAGGAGGAGAAATTTATGAAATATGCAATTACAATTAGTAGGGAATTTGGTTGTGGTGCAAGAGAAATTGGAAGAAAAATTGCTGCCCAAATGGGTGTAAAATTTTATGATAAGGATTTAATTGATGAGGCAGCTAGAAAAGCTGGTGTCCATGTAGATGTTATTAAAGAATCTGATGAAAAGGCTAAGAAATTTTTTAAAGAATTTTCTTATGGTTCATCCACAACCTTCTATACGGAAAAAGCAATTGATGCACAGGCGGAAGTTATTAGAGAGGCTGCTGATAAAGAGTCTTGTGTTTTATTTGGTAGATGTGCAGATTATTTCTTGAGAGAGTATCAAAATTGTATTAATATATTTTTGTATGCACCAATAGAGGAAAGAATTAAGCATATATCAAGGGATTACGAGCTGGATATGAAATCGGCAGAAAAAATGGTAAAGAAAATTGATAGACAACGTCATAATTACTATAAATATGTAACCGGAAGAAATCGTGGTGATAGGGAAGGAAAACATCTTATGATTGATGTTAGTTACTATGGAATCGATGGAACAGTAGAGCTAGTGTGCAAGGCAGTAAAGCAAAAATTTAATTTAGATTAGATATGTAAATATGGTTGGGGTCAGAAGAGCAGGTAGTGAGCTTTTGATCCCAATATTTTTTTTAAAATAAAGTTTATTGGTGGTAGTATTACAAGTGAGCTTGCAACAATCGGGAGGCAATTATGAGAAGATCAGATAGGGAAATAAAAGATAAAGAGAAAATAGAACGTATCATTGATTCCTGTTATTGTCTTAGAATCGGATTATGGGATGGAAAAGAGGTATATATGGTACCTCTTAATTTTGGATATGTTATAAAAAATGATACATATAGATTTTATTTTCATGGTGCAAAAGAAGGAAGAAAGGTTGATATTTTAAAGAAAAATAATGAAGTGGGCTTTGAAATGGATACCAATTATCAACTACATGAAGCAAAGGAGGCTTGCAATTTTTCAGCAGGTTATCAGAGTATTATAGGAACAGGCATAGTTTCTTTTGTGGAAGACAAAGAAGAAAAGATTGCAGCATTGAAGCAAATTATGTTGCATGTCTCAGGAACAAAACAGTGGGAATTGAAAGAAGAGATGCTACAAGCAGTAAATGTATTTCAATTAGATGTAAAGACATTATCTTGTAAAGAGCATTTATAAAGAAGGAAGAGAAAAATGGCAGTTACTGTAAATCATTTATATAAAAATGCAACAAAACTATATAAAATGAAATTAATAGCTGGTAAAGGCGGATTAAATCATTTAGTACAGTGGGTACATATCATAGAAGATGAGGATGTAAGTAAGTTTTTACATGGGCAGGAATTGGTTTTTACTACAGGAATTTTATTAAAAGAAAAAGGTCAATTGCTAGAGTTTACAAAGAAATTATATGCATCAGATGTTAGTGCCTTTTTAGTTAATTTAGGTCCTAACATTGCAACAGTTCCTAACGAGGTGATTCAGTATTGCAATGAAGTAGAGTTACCTTTATTTGTTATGCCTTGGGAAACACCAATGGTAGATGTAACAAGAGATTTTTGTCATCGTATTATGAAGCATGATGCAAAAGAAGATAATTTAGTAACAACCTTAAAAAATATAATTTTTAAAATTGGCGATGTGGAAACTCAGATACAGCAAATGGAACGAAGTGGATTTGATAGAGATAGTACCTTTACATTTGTAGCTATTATGTTGGAGGAAGAAAAAAGCTATCATCAAGGGGAAAAGATGGATAAAATTGCTCGAAGCGCAGAGGAAGCAGGAAGAAATATACAAGATACATATTTATCCTTTCATCACAAAGGTGCACTGGTGGTTGTATTAGTGGATTATAAAAAAGAGAAAATAGATCAGTTTATTCATGATTTTTCTTCGTTAGCCGCTTGGAGACTTGGAGAGGATAGCAAGAAATTGAAGCTAGGAATTAGCCAAAATATTCAAGGAATTTCAAAACAAGAAGAAAATTTATCAAAAGCCATAGCAGCCATGTTTATTTCTGGAAAAGAGCATAAGGTGTTATATTATGACGCATTAGATATTTATAAATTGTTGGTTTCTATAAAGGATCGAAATGTGTTAAAGGAATGCTATCAAGAAATAATTGGAAA
>JAFPBJ010000202.1 GCA_017390525.1 Lachnospiraceae bacterium
ACTATTGAAAATAATCTATTCTCCCTTTATACAAAAAGGAGTCACACGAAATCGTGTTTGACTCCTTTTTTAAATGAACTCCTGTTAACAAAACACCCTATTTCTCTAACTCCTTCACATACGGCTCTACCTGCCCTAACATATTCTCCATATGCTCAAACAAAGAACTCTTAGTAGTTCCTAACTCGCTGGCTGTTTCAATATGACCTAACACATCTTCGTAACAGCTCTCGCTACGACGGAAAAATTGATTCACCTCATCAAGCTTCTCCTCCGACTCTTTTACTGCCCTAAAAATTTCTTGATGCACCTTAGAAGCTCCTACTGCCGCATCTGTAATGTTAGAAAACATCCCTTCCGTTTCATCCACCTTTTTCATACTCTCCCCTAAGGCTTCCTGAGAGCCTTGAATCTCTTCACTTAAATGATTGGTCTCTTGCTCCACATCATTAATACTTTTGTCAACCGTACCAACTAAGCCCTTAATCTCATCAGCTAACTGCTTTACCTCCTCTGCAACTACTGCAAAGCCTTTTCCCTGCTCTCCTGCTCTAGCTGCCTCAATAGACGCATTAAGTGCTAATAAATTGGTCTGATTAGCGATAGAAACAATCTGCTCCATACACTCTTTTATCTGCTGTACCGACACTTGAAAATCCTGAAACGTCTGGTTAATTGCCTCAAAATGAGACTGCACCTTATCTGCACTCTCCTTAAGTCCTCCTACTTGAGTTCTAGCTTTTCCAACAGATTCATCAATATTTTCCTTTACACTTGATACCTCTCCTGAAATATCCCTTACAGAAAGGAATACCTCATGAAACGAATCCATTTTTTCCTTTAAGGTAGCGTGCTCCTCTAATAGCTGGCGAAAAGACACCTCCACCTGATGCAGTTCCTCTAAAGATTGCACCTCATTGGATACTAGCTGCTTTTGATAGCCCTTCAAGCTTTCCGAGACATGTATTACTGGATATAAGTCCATTTTTTCTGCTGTTTTCTGTATATTAATTGCCTTCTCTGCTTCTTTTTTCTTAAACAATCCCATCTGCTTCACCTCCTATTCAAATACCGCACATACCATAGATTGATTTACAAACTGGCCATTAAAATGCTCTCCATTTCCAACGAAGCCTGCAAAATTATTTAAACCACCCATAATGCTTAAATAATCGTCCACATTATGATTTTGCACAAAAAGAAGATAACGCAAAATACAATTCACCGCAAATACTCCTGATATATGCGAAAAATCCTTCTTAATCATTTGTACTGTTTCCTTTGCCACCTGCTTGTAATCTAACAACTCAAGTAAAACCAATACATCAGAATCATTTACCTGACGGTAACATACCAAAGCATCCCCTGCCACTTCCTTGATGGAAATAATACAAATATCCTTTCCATATATTTTTCCAATTGGATTTTGAAAGGTCTGGCTTACAATATCACTTTCCTTTATATGAAGTGTATCCTGATACACTTTTTTGGCCGGCTGTCCATTTAACGCCCCTATCATATATTTACTACGGTCTGTTTTAGAAGCAACAAAACGGCAATTATCCTCACTTGGGGCATAAATATTTTCACGATAAACCTTTACCTTACCGCCTTGATTCTTCACAAGGGCATACACAAGTGCATCTTCATAAATCTGCCCATTCACAGACACCTTAGAGGTTCCTGCTGTTCCCCCAAGAAGCTGAATATTTTGCTTATCAAGCAAACTATACATGGTAGTAACCGCACAAGCATCATTTCCCGTACAAAAATCAATACATACCGTATTATTTGAGCTTGCTTGCACCTTTTGCAAATCCTGTTTCATTCGTTTTATATATTTTACTGGCATCACTGATACCTGCTCTAATACATTGGTAGCCACTGTAACGCCCTCACAAAAGGCTACTACACCTACCCCTTTATCAAAAGCTTTTTTCTCATAAAATGCACCTACACAACCAATGCTTGGCACCTCAGGAAAAAGCCCTTCTAGTTCGGCTACATGACCATCAAATTGCTGTTCATTGGATATTAAAATAATAAGTGACGGATTTACTAACCCCTTTAGTGCTTCCTTTAAATCCCCTGTCTGACTCATTCCATTAAACTGTTTCACTTAAACCATCTCCTTCCATTTTCAGAACACTGCACTATGTCAATCTGTATACTTTTATGCAAATTGACTCAATCTTTTTGTGCAAATCATATATTTATTATATTTTTTTTGACAAAGTATGTCAATAAGTTAAACTCGAATTTTCTATTTTCTTTTTTACTTTCTTGGTTAAGTTTTACAAATATTCTGTCGATATAATTTAGAAAGACACTAAAAAGAACTGCAAACTCGATTCTAATGCGTCTTGCGACGCAATTTATTCTAAGAAAGAAAAGGGGGAAAGTCATATGGAACGTCGTAACAATTCTCATCCAGCTCCAACAATACAGCTTCGTACATTACTAGACAACTGTATTGATTTGTTGAATCGTACTGACATATTTTGCTTATTGATTCACTTGTTTTTTCTCCTTCTTTACAATTATTATCATTATAGCTATTTAACATTACTAAACGGAGTAAGCTGTTTGATTTTCTTATCTCTATTGATATTAGGCCGTTTTCAGAAAATCATTCCAGTGATAATCGGCACCTTGCTAGAGCCTTTACTCCACGCTACCGCTTGTACATTAATACTCGGATGGAACTACGGATATACTCTCTATATTATATGTATGATTCCAGCGGTGCTATTTATTTTAGTATTTGTGGAACGAGGTGGCTTCATTAGCTCTATATTAGGCTTTGCTTGTTTGGCTTGGTTTTGTTGTTTAAAGCTCATTACCACATACATTGAGCCACTTTCAACAGCCACTTATTATCCTTTACTAGAAACGATTGTATATATTACCAATTGTTTTAGTGCATTTATTTTAGTAATTGAATTTGTCTCCTTATTTGCTAAGCATGTAAAAAACGTGAATCAGGATTTAACCCAAAAGAATATTACCTTAGATCGTCTTGCCCACATCGATCCTCTTACCAATCTTTGGAATAGACGATGCATGGATGAGAGACTCGCATTTTTCATGGAAAAGAGACAGACAAAACGAGAGAATTTCTGTTTAATACTTGGAGATATTGATGATTTTAAGAAAATTAATGACACCTATGGTCACGATTGTGGAGATGAGGTACTAAAATCTATTTCTCATATTATTAGTACCAATGTAAGAACACAAGATTACGTTGCTCGTTGGGGCGGCGAGGAAATCATGATTATACTATCCGATATTTCAAGAAAGGATTCCCTACAAATTATCCAGCGTTTGCAAGAAAAGATTAGGGAACACACCTTAGAATACGATTCTAAAAATATACATATTACTATGACCTTTGGACTATCCTATAGTGATGAATATGATGATTTAAAATCCTTACTTTTATTAGTAGACCAAAGATTATATGAAGGAAAAGATTCCGGAAAAGACTGCATTATATCTTGGCAATCATAGCTTAACTAAAACAAAAACCTCACTTCATAAAATTTATGAAGTGAGGTTTTCTTTATATGATTCAAGAATAATTACACTCTATTCTTGTACATATGGCATTAATGCAATATGTCTAGCTCTCTTAATTGCAACAGTAAGAGCTCTTTGATGTTTTGCACAGTTTCCTGTGATTCTTCTAGGTAAGATTTTACCTCTTTCTGATACATATCTTTTTAGCTTATTAATATCTTTGTAGTCGATTACAGCGTTTTCATCAGTACAGAATACACAAACTTTTTTTCTTCTACGAGCTGGTCTTCTTTTTAATTGAGCGTCGCTGCGTTCGGCTTTATCAGTTTTATTGATTGACATAGTCATAACCTCCGAATTCAAAATTGTGCTCCACAGGTGAATGGTGAAGCGTTATCATAATCAAGAAATTTACTTATTTGATACCGAAGTATCCTCTTAGTTAAATGGCAATTCTTCTTCGATTCCGTTTGGAATACTCATAAATCCATCTCCTGAAGCCGCACTTGGAGTTGGTCTATCAGTTCCAGAAAAGCCGTTACTTTCGCTTGCAGCTTTACTTTCAGCGAATTCTTGGTCATCTACAATTACCTCAGTAGTGTAAACCTTTACACCATCTTTATTCGTGTAGCTACCAGTTTGAATTCTACCTGAAACACAAATTTTAATACCTTGTCTAAAATATTTCTCTGCAAACTCTCCTGCTTTTCCAAATGCTACGCATGGAATGAAGTCAGCGGTTTGTTGATCCGCATCTCTTCTTGCACCACGTCTATCTACAGCTAGTGTATAACGTGCAATGGCTAGTGCATTTTCTCCCTGCGAATATCTTACCTCTGGATCTCTTGTAAGACGTCCCATTAAAACTACCTTATTCATGGAATTCCTCCTATTCGTTATGCCTCTTGTTTAACGCATAAGTATCTGATTACATTCTCCATGATACGAACTCTTTGTTCTACTTCTGCTGGACAATCTGATACTGCCTCGAATTGGATGAAATAATAGTAACCTTCTTTCATCTTTTGAATTTCGTAAGCTAATCTCTTCTTACCCCATTCATCAACGTTAGAAATAGTACCACCGAATTTAGTAATGATTTCTTTTACTTTTTCAACAGTTGCTACTCTTTCGTCGTCTTCGATTTTTGCATTAACAACTAACGCTAATTCATATTTGTTCATAGTTGCTTGCACCTCCTTTTGGTCTCTGGCCCTCTCTTTAAAAAGAGCAAGGAAAATTTCGTGTTACATCGAACAAGTTTACCACATTTTGCTTAATAATGCAAGCATTTTCTACATTTCTTTTAAATTTTTATTCTGAGCTAAGCTTCCCACGAAAGTTTTTTTCTACTAGCTTTCTTGGAACCATTACCTGATGATTACACCCCTTACATTTTAGCCGAAAATCTGCTCCTACTCGAATAATCTCCCATTCATTTGTTCCACAAGGGTGTTGTTTTTTTAACTTAATTACTTCTCCTACTTGAAATTCCATAGCTCACCTCTAATTTTTATTTACTCCTTTGCCAAAAACTGCTTTGCAGCAGATAATGGTACTGGTTTTGAATAGTAAAAGCCTTGAATATATTCTAAAAATAAGTTGCCTGCAATTTCCTCCTGCTCCTGACTCTCAATTCCAGAAGCACATACCTTTGTTCCATTTTGTGAGAAAATTGCTACTAAATTGCTGACTAAATTGTAGCAGGTTTCATTTTTCTCTGATTCCCATAATAGGGTTCGGTCAATTTTTACACTTTCAAAAGGAAGTCTGATTACGTCTGTCAAATTAGAATGCCCCACACCAAAATCATCTAAACAGATACCAATGCCAAATTCATTAAACTGCTCCATAATATCTAAGGTTTCTCCAAAGGAGCCTGCAATAGAGTTTTCTACAATTTCTAATTTAATTTTCTCAGGCGCCACATTATGTCTTTCTAAACAATCTAACACTTGGTCTAAGAAATCTCCTCTGCCTAGTCGCTGAGTAGAAATATTTACTGCAATGGAATCAAATTGATAGCCCTCTAAATCTAGCGTATGAATATCCTCACATACCTGCTCCATTACAATATTCTCAATCTCATTTACCACGCCTGCCCTTTGAGCAATGGCAAGCACCTCTAAAGGATTGATTCCTTCGTTGCTATTTAGACGAATCAATGCCTCTAAACGATTAAACTCTCCTGTATTTCTATCATAAATTGGTTGATAAAATACAGGCACTCGTCTTTCTTTAATCTGATTAAAAATCTGCTGCAAAATATCAATTTCTCGGAATACTTGATTTTTTGTACTGTCATCACAATATACTACTTGAGACTTTCCATTTTTTTTAGCATAATAAAGCCCATAGTCTAAGCAATTTACCATTTCCTCCGCACTTTTTGCAACCTTCGGTGCGTCAATATAACTAATACTTACAGTAAGCTTGATTTCTT
Organism: Lachnospiraceae bacterium; assembly: GCA_017390525.1. GTDB lineage: Bacteria > Bacillota > Clostridia > Lachnospirales > Lachnospiraceae > RGIG989. The sequence goes on from JAFPBJ010000202.1 coordinate 5,966, forward strand.
TTCCATCTACATTCCAAGGCAATTTAAAACGGTCGCATATTTCACTAATTAAATCAATCGCTTCTGGTTCTCCCTTTTGCTTTACTAATACTCCAAAGCAATCATAGCTGTAACGATACGCCCTCTTTTTCGTAGCCATTTCTAAATAATTTGCAACAATAACAAGCAACATATCCACTACCGCATATCCATATTGGCTATGTACCATATCAAGCTCATCAATGCTAATTAAAAAGGCTTCCATCGGAAATTGCTTGTCAAACCATTTCTGCATTACCTTAAGTAAGCTTTCTCGTCCCTTTAGGCCTGTCAGCATATCCTTTCCTTTTCCGTCCTTCTTTCCTAGCATATAGAAATTAGGGAGCAATGCGATACACAATACCACTCCAATTAACAAACCAATTAAAATATATTTTATCATTTCCATTGCACTCCCCCACTTTCTAAGAGTTATGTTTCATCGTTAGATGAAACTATTATCCTTATTTTGTGCTTCTTTAAGCACATACTAAGTTGCGTTAGCAACTTCTAATGTTTCATCGCTAGATGAAACTATTATACCATATATTTCTATTTTTAGGAACACAAACCGTCCAAAAATCCCCCTTTATATCACTTCAAAATACCGCTCTTTTTCTACCGCTTGTTTTAACTCTTCCCCTTGCTTTTGCTGCATAAGCACCACTAGCTTTGCATAGAAGGCTTCCTTTGACTGCCCTATATAGTAGTTGACTTGTTGCTCCTTTATAGACGCAGTAGTGTCATATGGTATTTCATTATGTTCCTTAGAAATTGGTCCGACAAATACAGGCACCTTCTTTTCCTTGCATCGTTCTAACAATCTATGGAAGCTTTCGCTGTTGCAAAGGGTTCCAGAATGATACGTTTCTATCATCACCGCCCCTAAAAACTTTTCTATAGAGATAGCATCATAGTCACATCCAACATAGGATGGCAACATAAGTACAGTTTTGTCTACTTGTTCTAGAGTAGACTCCTCTACATAGGAAGGTGCCCCCTTTAGCGCTTCTATGGCTACATTCCTGCTATCCTTATGGTAACAAAAGCTCCCTTCCTCCATCGTTCCAAAATAACAGCCTCCCACACTGTAAAATCGATCTAAAAAATGAGGCGACTGTAATACTCTAGTAGCCAAATGAACATATGAACTATTATCTTGAAAAAAGCACACAAACACTCCTGGAATTCCTTCCCTGATAAAATTCACTGCATCCTCAAAATTCCTAAATCCATTGGCTCTAGCATCCTCTAATCCATAATTACTACTAACCAGCACCACTGGTATAGATAAATTTCCTAACAGCATTCCTAGTATATTAGCACTGTACCCAAGGGTATCCGTTCCATGAGTGATAATGATTCCATCAAGCTCCGTAAGGGGCGCTTTCTTTATCACCTCAAGTAGTAAAGGGTAATGTTTCAGCCTTATATCCTCGCTAAAGCAGGTATAAGGCTCTTCTATGATAAAATTCACCCCATCCCCATACTTTTCTTGATATTTTTCTATTAAAATCGGTCTTTTTTCCTTTAAAGAAATGACTCCATTGTTTTTGTAACTTCCAATGGTA
>JAFPBJ010000203.1 GCA_017390525.1 Lachnospiraceae bacterium
ATCAATGTGGTATTGGACTGAAACTTAAACTGTTCATAAGGAGAAAGATAGGACAAATAATCATGATTTCCTGCCATAATAATGGTACGAGTCATTTCTAGCCTTGATAAAATTCTATCTAGCTGCTTAAGCTCCTTATCCACGGGTGGTTTATGAAACAAATCCCCAGCAATGAGTAGCAAGTCCACAAACTCTACATTACATATTTGCACCACCTCTTCAAAGGTTTTATAAATATCTTTTTTTCGATCCTGTCCCCAAGGAAAGGACGCATCTGGCACTGCTCCCAAATGAACATCTGCTATATGAATAAATCTCAAAGGAAATCCCCCTTACTTCTAAGCTACGTTTAGTATTTATACTGTTCGTCGCAGTAAATACAACGATAAATTTTCTTCTCTGGGTTAGTTAACTTAAACACATGCTGTAATTCTTGCTCAATAGAAGTGATACAACGTGGATTCTTACATTTAATAATATCTGTTACCTGTTCTGGTAAAAGAATCTCTTTTTTCTCGACGATTTCTCCACCCTTTATAATATTTACTGTAATATTATGGTCGATAAATCCTAATAAACTTAAGTTTATTGTGTCGATTCCTGCTTCTATTTTAATAATGTCTTTTTTCTTCATTTTATTGCTTCTAGCATTCTTAATGATTGCCACGCTACATTCTAGCTTATCTAAATTCAGTGCAGAATAAATAGACATTCCCTTTCCTGCTTCAATATGGTCAAGTACAATTCCTTCTTTTAGGCTTCCTACATTTAGCATGGTTTATCCACCCCCAACAAAATCATAATTAGTGCCATTCTCGCATACACAGAGAATTCAACCTGTTTAAAATAACAAGCTCTTTCATCATCGTCTACTTCTACCGATATTTCATTTACCCTAGGCAATGGATGAAGTACAATCATATCACTTTTTGCCAATTTCATTTTTTCCTTATCTAATATATAGCTATCCTTCATGCGTAAATAATCGTCTTCATTAAAGAAGCGCTCTCTTTGTACTCTGGTCATATATAAAATATCTAGCTTAGGAAGTGCCTCCTCTAAGCTCTCTACCTCTTCAAACTGCTGATTATTTTGCTTTAAAACTTCGTCCCTAATATAGCTTGGCACTCTAAGCTCCTCTGGGGAAATAAGTACAAACTTAATATCCTCATAACGAATTAATGCTTCTATTAGGGAATGCACTGTACGCCCAAATTTCAAATCCCCGCATAATCCTATGGTCATACCAGAAAATTTCCCTTTTAAACAACGAATGGTATATAAATCTGTTAATGTCTGAGTAGGATGCTGATGCCCACCATCCCCCGCATTAATCACTGGAATAGAAGACTTCATAGACGCTACTAAAGGTGCCCCTTCCTTAGGATGACGCATGGCACATATATCGGCATAGCAAGAAACCATACGAATGGTATCGGATACGCTCTCCCCCTTGGCTGCTGAACTAGAATCCGCTGAAGAAAACCCTAGTACGTTACCGCCTAAATTCATCATAGCTGCCTCAAAGCTTAATCTAGTTCTGGTACTTGGCTCATAAAATAAGGTAGCTAATTTTTTGCCTTCGCAAACCTTTGCAAATCGTTTCGGATTGGCTCTGATTTCATCTGCTAAATCTAAAACCTCATCTAACTCTTCTACTGAAAAATCTAAGGGATTCAAAAAATGCTTCATAGATACATATTGTCCTTTCTTAGCCTTAATCCTTTACTCAAGAATATTCTCGGCATATTATATTTCCTTATATCTTACCATAACTCGACCTGTAATGCTACCTATTATTATGTTTAAATCTCGATACAAACATACGTTCTTTTTTGTATTGTAGCACATGGATTTTTGATATGCAAGGAAAATTTATGATTGCTTGCTTATTTATGATATGGTTCCCCTTTCATAATTCGATAGCTTCGATAAATTTGCTCTAATAAAATCACTCTCATAAGCTGATGTGGAAACGTCATTTTAGAAAAGCTTAGGGTAGCATCCGCCCGTTTTAATACGCTTTGGCTAAGACCTAGGGACCCACCTATTACAAAGGTTAAGTGACTTTTCCCCTGCACTCCTAAGGTTTCTATCCATTTTGATAGGCTTTCAGAACTATGAGCAGTCCCGTCAATTGCAAGGGCAATGACAAAGGAATCTTCCTTTATTTTCTTTAAAATGCGCTCTCCCTCTTTTTCCTTAATGACTTCCTCTTCTCGTTTCGTAAGCTCTTCCTTGGTTTTTTCATCAGCAACCTCTATTATTTCTAGGTTCGCATATCTACTTAATCTTTTTTCGTATTCCTTAATGGCGTCTCTAAAATATGCTTCCTTTATTTTTCCCACAGTTAATAACGTAATTTTCACATTTCTTCCTCCACACTTTTGTTATGCATTCTTTCTTAGTATATCATTTTTACCTTGACATATGAAGCAAAAAAATATACTATAAAAATAGGAATGATTATTAAAAAGGAGGTACTTTTATGAAGCCCACTCCAACTCTTAAAAAAAGCAAACAACGAGATGCAATTATTACGTTTCTCCAAGGTAGAAAAGACCACCCTACAGCCGATACTATTTATCACGGTCTGAGAGAAACCTTTCCCAATATTAGCCTTGGAACGGTATATCGTAACTTATCCTTATTATCCGATTTAGGAATGATTTTAAAGCTTTCCTATGGGGACCATCCAGACCGATTTGATGCAGATGTATCGACCCATTACCATTTTATGTGTAAGCATTGCGGAAACGTATCTGATTTAGAAATGGTTTCCATTGAATTTATTAATGAAATTGCAGGTCAGAATTTTAATGGAAAAATTGACGGGAATTCTACATTTTTTTATGGAACCTGCGTAAACTGTTTAGAGGAAGAAGGAAAGTAATTACATCCTAACTTTTCAGAAAAAAATTTCAATTTTTATTGACACAAAAACTCATTTGTGTTATATTAATTTCAGTAACAATTACTATTTTTAAATAC
>JAFPBJ010000204.1 GCA_017390525.1 Lachnospiraceae bacterium
AAATTCTAAAAAAAGGTTCAGAAGTATTTTCAGTACAGTCCTTCTATGATGATTATGTAGAATTATACGGAAGAACCAAACAGTATGATAAAGCCATTGAATTTATTACAAAATTTGCCGAGGATGAAGTACAAAAATACGGCGATTTAAGCGAAGTTTACCGCTATAAAAAAGACTATAAAAAAGCTATTTACTATGGAAAAAAATTAATAGGACATAATAAATCCGCTTATAGTATTGCAAGAGGCTGCTCGTGTTTAATTCGTGTCTATAAAGCCATGGGAGATTACAAAAATGTAGTTGCTATAGCAAGAAAAGCATTGAAACAATATTCTCTTACAGATGGCAGTGCTATTTACTATATAGATAGCATCCGATTCGCCAAGGCTATGCTAGGAGATAAAAAAGAGGCACAGAAATATTTTGAGTACCGAATTCGCAATATTGAAAGCAGATGTAAGCTTGCGGATTACTTAGATTATGCAGAAAGCAAAATGCTACGACTATATCACATGGGTATGGCATATTGCGACATTGGTGACGTGGAAAATGCCAAGAAGATTTATGCTAGAATGACTTGCGACCATTGTGGAAATTGTCATTATGCACAGTGTATCGACAAGGTAATATTAGAAGGACGCATTGCAGAGGAAGAAGGAAGAATAGAGGATGCAATTGCTTGCTACAAAAGAGCCATTTCCATGGACCATGAGGAAGTATCTGAGGGAAGACTTGCCGTATTAGAAAAGAAAAAGAAGTAAAGAAAGGAATACCAAAGTAATATGATAATAGGTATAGATTTAGGAACAACCAATAGTTTAGTTGCATATTTTACCGAAGAGGGACCGAAGATTATTCCCAATCGCTTAGGAAAAAATTTAACCCCTTCTGTGGTAAGTGTGGATGAAAATGGACAGATTTTCGTAGGAGAAACTGCCAGGGAGCGTATGCTATTATATCCAGATACAGCAGCTAGCGTATTTAAACGAAGCATGGGAAGTGAAAAAGAATACAAGCTAGGAGAAAAAAGCTTCAAGGCGGAGGAGCTATCTTCCTTTATCCTACGAGCATTAAAGGAGGATGCAGAAAGCTTTTTAGGTGAGCCAGTAGAAGAGGCTGTAATTAGTGTGCCAGCTTATTTTAATGATGCAAGAAGAAAGGCAACCAAAAGAGCGGGAGAAATGGCTGGCTTTAAGGTAGAGAGAATTATTAGTGAGCCTACTGCCGCAGCCATTTCTTACGGCTTATATCAGGAAAATAAAAACACCAAGTTTTTAGTATTCGACCTTGGTGGAGGTACCTTTGATGTTTCTGTCTTGGAGTTATTTGGAAACATTATTGAGGTAAGAGCGGTGGCTGGAGATAATTTCCTAGGCGGAGAAGATTTTACCCAAAAAATTATAGAATTATTTTTACAAGCACATCCTGAAATTGATGTTACTTCCTTGGATGAAAAAACACTAAAGCATATTGAAAAGCAAGCAGAACAATGTAAAATTCAGCTAGATGCCAATAAAAGCTCTAAAATGCAATGTACAATCCAGGGAGAAGCCGTAGAATTCGAGCTGGATGCACAAAAATACGAGGACGCTTGTGAGGATTTATTTGATAAAATCAGAGGACCTGTAAAGCGTAGCTTATCAGATGCTCATATTAAGGTAGCAGATATTGATAAGGTAGTGTTAGTTGGTGGAGCTACGAAGCTTTCTATGGTAAGAAAGTTTGTAAGTAAGTTATTTAGAAGTATTCCAGATACTAGAATTAACCCAGATGAAGCGGTTGCCCTAGGTGCTGCCATTCAAGGAGCTATGAAGGAGCGAAATGAGGCAATTAAGGAAGTTATTTTAACAGATGTATGCCCATTTACTCTTGGAACAGAGGTAGTAAGAGAACGTGAGGAAAATCGCTTTGAAGACGGTCATTTTTGTCCAATTATTGAGAGAAATACAGTGATTCCAGCTAGCCGTACAGAGCGACTTTATACAGTATCTGATAACCAAAGCAAAATTCGAGTAAACATTTTACAGGGAGAAAGCCGTTTTGCAAAAAATAACTTATCTCTTGGAGAATTATTAATTGATATTCCAAAAAATAAAGCTGGTGAGGAAGCCATTGATGTTACCTATACCTACGACATTAACTCTATTCTTGAGGTAGAGGTAAAGGTAATCTCCACTGGTGAGGTAACAAAACAGATTATTAAGAATCAATATACAGAATTAACCGATGAAGAAATTAAGGAAAGAATGGAAGAGCTTTCTTACCTTAAAATTCATCCAAGAGATCAGGAAGAAAATAAATTACTATTACTAAAGGGTGAACGAGTTTACGAGGAAAGCTTAGGACAAGACAGAATTATGGTAGAGCATGCCATTCACCGTTTTGAAATGATATTAAACACCCACGACAATGGAAAGATTGAAGAAGCAAGAAAAGAATTTGCACAATTTTTAGAGGAATTTCAGGAGTAGTCCATGTGGAATTAATAATTGGAATGATATATTTACATTAAAAAGCTGTGGTAGTAACAAAATTGTTATTACCACAGCTTTTTAGAGTTCTTTTTTAGTTTAATGGGGTATAAAAGTTTTGTGTATAATAAATATGATAGGAAGCCGCTTCACTATATGCAATTCCTACTCCTAAGCGAGTTAGGTTAGGATTTAACATATTCTTTCGATGACCAGAAGATTGGTACCAACCATAGGCTACATCTACAGAATCTCTTTGACCAGCAGCAATATTTTCGGCAGCCCAAGAATATTTAATGCCGTTATCTTTCATACGATCAAAGGGACTTTCTCCCTGTAGATTGTAATGGTCAAAATAATTCTTTGTTGCCATATCCTTACTATGCTCTTTCGCAGTTTTCGCTGCAACCTTATCCCAAGCTAGGGAAGGTAGGTTGTTTATGGCTCTTAGACCATTGGTAAGATCAAACACCTCTTTTTCCATATTAGAAAGGGTAGCTGCAGTGTAATCGTTTTTTGTCATGTCCTTTGTGACACGAATACCTAATACCTTACC
>JAFPBJ010000205.1 GCA_017390525.1 Lachnospiraceae bacterium
ATTATAAAATAGGTGTGTAAGGTTGTCAAGAGGGGAAAACTTTTTTTGTTTTTATTTTTTCTATGACAATTTTTGTCACTGTCATTTTTTATGATGTAGGTACAAAGAAAAACAAATGTCTAGACAACCCACAAAAAGAAAGGAAAGAAAGCTATGATAATACCAGAATTTTTAAAAAATACTACAACAGAAGAAACTAGTAACCAAGAAAAGGTAACGCTTACCTTATCAGGCGAGGAAGTGCATTGTCTTAAGGACCTTAGAGAACATTTTAATATGGAAGAAATATTAAAATATATGCAAGACAAAACCCTAGTTCTCTGGCTTAATCAGCACTATTACGAAAATGAAGCCCACCAATTATCCCAAATTTCTCTCACCCAGCCTGATTGTAAAAGAAAAATCTGTCGTATTCTAGGAGTTGCTTACGAAGAGCACGCATACACTGAGGAAGAACAAAAAGAGTTGGAAGCAAAAAGGGAAAAGCTAAAAGAATTTACAAAGGATGAGAATATACTTAAAGACGCTTATATTGTGGCTATGAATCAGGAGGAGCTTGCCAATCTAATCGACCATAACGAAAAGAAAATTTACCTCTGCCACAATACCTTTTCCATTCCAATTAGCAAAACAGGATTTCACTACATTGGAATCGCAGAGGCTACCCTTGAAAACCCTTACACCAAGGAACAGTATAAAAAAGCAGGGATTACTGTAGAGCAAATTGATTTGCCAAAGGAGGAAAACCCTGATACTGCCCACCTTGCAAAAAAAGCTGCCTTTCTAAGTGGATATGATGATTTTAGTGAAAAACACACTCCACTTACAGTTGCAATCCATAAAGAGCTAAGCTCTAGGGCTTTGGATTCCTTCTATCGCCTTCCATGTGACACAAGTATTACAACAAATTTTTTCACCAACAAGTCAGAATGCGAAACGGCTAGAAAACGTTGTATCCAAAAGGCATATGATGAGGCAGAACGCTACTTTAGCCTTTCCTCTGGAAAATGTGTAGCAAAGGAAGCTGCTAACTTTTATTCCGATTGGATTGAGAAGCATTTCACCCCACTTTTAGATTCCATTAAACAGCTTTGCCACATGAAAAATCAAGATGCAATTTATGAGAAAATAGAAACATGGGAAAAAAATTGCTATAAGGAGCTTAAAAAAAGCTTTGAACATGAGCTTTCTAGTAATCGGGATTTTTATGGTATGTACAAATTTGACTACTTCCTAGACCAAGTAGAAATCACGACCCATGATTTTCGAGTATCCGAGGGTGGCTTCTTTAAGCTAATGGAAACTGCCTTTCTCGACAATGTGCAATATACCATAAGCGACATATATGCCCCAATTAGCGAAATGGAAACAGACCTAAACTCTCACGCAACCACCTTTTTCAAAGCCGCCTATGCAGCCTATCGAGAACATGAAAAAAAACTGGAAGAATATGTAGACGTAATAGGAAAAGACCTACCAGAATTGAAAGAAAAGGAAACGATAAAAGAATATTTAGATCGAATGATTATTGAGAATGTAAAGTAAAAAAGAACCGTAAAAGAGGGCTATCTCACCTTGGGTGGGGTAGTCCTTGGTGTTTAGTTTCTCTCTATCAAACTTTCAATTCCCTCGGAAAAATAGCACTG
>JAFPBJ010000206.1 GCA_017390525.1 Lachnospiraceae bacterium
CAGCTCCTCCTTTGAGTGTTAGTGTGGTAACTATATTCTACCAGAGGATGCCCACTATGGGCTTTTTTATATCCATTTTGCCGGAAAAGGAGCGGGAATGGAGTCAAGGGACAGTACGCTGGACGCAAAGCGTCCGGGCAGCCCTTGACGTAATGACACGGAGTACCCTTTTCCAAGGAAAAGACATGTTCTTTTCCTGCCTCCCGGCGAGGGCGGGTTCGGGCAGCGCCCGAAATGTTTTTAAGTGTCCAACTTCATTTTACAACTAACCATATTATTTTTTTCCCATTATTCTGACAAAATTGATATAATTTCATCATATCAGGATTGACTATACAAACAGCTTTTTCAGTATCAACTTCCTCTTTTATTACATCATCTATATCTATTCCGCAATCAAATGACATATATATATCGCTCAATGAAATTTCACTACGATTACACAGCTTTCGTGCTTTTTTTTCTGCACTAATCCTTGCTTGTCTGAATTTTTCTGAGTTTATCCCTAAACGTTGACCTAAAATTCTAAATACATTATCAGGTTTTCCACAACTTCTAATAACCAATGTATCAAAAATATCAAAACTAATATATTCTGCTTCTAAAACTTTTCTTTTTAAGTTATCATTCATTACCATATACACTCTCTACACCAATAATTTAATTTTTCATACAATAATCCTTACATAAATTTAAACACGATTTTTTAATATCATAATTTTTATCATTTAACACTTTAATCGGTATCATCTCTCGATTAGAAATATAATCTATAGTACAAATTACTTTTTTCCACCATTCCAAATTCAAAGGAATGAACATTGTTTCCTCTAATAATTTACTCTCTTCAGTTACCTTATCCGAAAACAAACACTTCAATCCATTTGCCTGAGCTTCTACACCTACTACTGGCAATCCTTCATAATGAGATGGTAATAAAAATATATCCATTGCATTGTATAAGTCTGCTACATCATTGCGATTACCTAAAAATAACACTTTGTCCTGCAAGCCTAAGCTTACTACCTTTTCTTCAATAGTTTTTCTAAGCTCGCCATCACCTACAAGCATCAGCATAGCCTCTGGCTTCACCTTGACTACCTCTGCAAATACATCAATAAGAAACGAATGATTTTTTGGGTAGACAAAGCGGCCAATATGGCCTAAAACAAATTTATTCTCTAAGCCTAGTTTTTGCCTCAGCAATTTCCGTTTGTCTGGATTGAAAGCGAATTTTTCTAAATCAATGGCATTGGGTATAATTGTTATTTTTCCGCTTTGAACAGCTTTTTTCCCGTACATCCACTCTCCAGCTAAATTACTGCATGCCCAATACCTATTGGCAAACATCTTAGCAAAGGGCCGCAATACTCGCTTCAATATGGTACGCAGGCCCTCGGTTTTAGCATCAGTAGTATGATTATGAAGAATCCTAACCTTTGCTCCAGCCAGCCATGCTGCAAATAAAGGAAATACACTCAGGCTATTCATATTGGAATGTACTATTTCATACCTGCCATCCCTGATAATTTTGTAGATTTCATAGGTAAAGGCAAAAACATTCTTCATGTATGGAGTAACCTCATAAAGCCTGCCGCCGCCTTTTTTTACTTCCTTTACAAAATTCTCTGATGGATTTTTATGCACGACAAAATCAAACTGTACCTTGCTTTTGTCTATATGCCTGTAGTAATTCAGTATCACTGACTCTACACCGCCATTACACGCTATACCAATTATCTGCAAAACCCTGACAGGCTCTTTGCACTCCATACACGCATCTTCTCCAAATCACTTAATCACATACCCTTATAAACCTTGAGTCATCAGTATTCTCTTTTATAAAGCACAAGGCTATATCCCAGAGAAACCATGCACCCCAGCACCATACCAGCCAATGTAATCAGCTTCTTTTTCGGCCCGGATGGCTTGTCCTCATCCGGCAGGTTAGCAGGGTCAACTACCTGAATGTCCATAGACTCCATGGTCTGCTGGATTTTGGCTTGCTCTATC
>JAFPBJ010000207.1 GCA_017390525.1 Lachnospiraceae bacterium
CCAAATGATTGTACTGACGAGGAATACAAGGAATTTTATCGAAATGTATTTCATGACTACAAGGAACCACTATTTTGGATTCATTTAAATATGGATTATCCATTTAACTTAAAGGGTATTCTTTATTTCCCAAGACTAAATAATCAATATGACACCTTAGAGGGAACCATTAAGCTATATAACAACCAAGTATTTATTGCTGATAACATTAAGGAGGTAATTCCAGAATTCTTAATGCTACTAAAGGGTGTCATTGATTGTCCTGACCTACCACTTAACGTTTCAAGAAGTGCCTTACAAAACGACGGTTTTGTTCGAAAAATTTCTGAATACATTACCAAAAAGGTGGCAGATAAGCTATCTGGAATGTGTAAAACAGATAAGGAAAGCTACGAAAAATATTGGGATGATATTAGTCCATTCATTAAATTCGGTTGCTTAAAGGATGAGAAATTTAACGAAAAAATGTCTGACTACATTTTATATAAGAACCTTGATGGCAAGTATTTAACTTTACCTGAATACTTAGAGGCTGCAAAAGAAACTCACGAAAATAAGGTATTTTATGTAACTGATACAAAGGTACAAACCCAATATATCAATATGTTTAAAGAGGAAGGTCTTGACGCAGTTATTTTAACTCATAACATTGACCAACCATTTATTACTCATCAAGAAAGTCGCAATACAGATGTGAAGTTTATGCGCATTGATGCTGACCTTACAGAAAACTTTACAGAAAGCACTAAGAGCGAAGATGAAATAAAGGAAATGACTGATTCTTTAACAGAATTATTTAAGAAAGCATTAGAAAAAGAAAACCTTACTGTAAAGGTTGAAGAGCTTAAGAACGACTCTGTTTCTTCTATGATTACTCTTTCTGAGGAAAGCAGAAGAATGCAGGATATGATGAAAATGTACAGTGGTGGCGGTGATTTTGATCCAGCTATGTTTGGTGGCGATGGATGTACCCTAGTACTAAATGCCAACAATGCATTAGTACAATATGTACTGGATAACAAAGAAGGCGAACATACTCCAATTATTTGCAAACAGCTTTACGACCTTGCCTTACTTGCTCATGGAACACTTCCAGGAGACAAAATGACAGAATTCATTACTAGAAGTAACGAGGTACTTAAGTTACTTACTAAATAATAAATTGCACCAAAAAAGGAGAGATTTGATTCTCTCCTTTTTTAGTGTCATTTATTTTGTTACTTTACTTCTGGTTTCTCATCTTTTCCTACTTCAGTTAAAGATTTTACTAAGCCTGCCATTCCTTGAATCTCTGAAGGAATAATAATCTTAGTTGCTTTTCCATCTGCTGCCTTTGCAAATGCTTCTAAGCTCTTTAATTGAATTACAGAATCGTCTGCTTGGGCTTCCTTTAAAAAACGAATACCATCTGCATTGGCTTGTTGCACTGCAAGAATTGCTTGTGCCTGACCTTCTGCTTCACGAATGGTAGCTTCCTTTTTCGCTTCTGCTCTTAGGATTGCAGCTTGCTTTTCTGCCTCTGCCTCTAAGATTGCAGATTCCTTTTTACCTTCTGCTCTTAAAATTGCAGACTCTTTTTCACCTTGTGAAATTAAGATAGATTCTCTCTTTTCACGTTCTGCTTTCATTTGTTTTTCCATGGCATCCTGAATGGCAGCTGGTGGAATAATATTTTTAAGCTCCACACGATTTACCTTAATTCCCCATGGATCAGTAGCAGTATCAAGAGTTGCTCTCATTTTTGTATTAATGGTTTCTCTTGAGGTTAAGGTTTCATCTAACTCTAAATCACCAATAATATTACGAAGTGTAGTTGCTGTTAAGTTTTCAATTGCCATAATTGGATTTTCTACACCATAGGTATATAATTTTGGATCAGTAATTTGATAGAAAATAACAGTATCAATTCTCATTGTTACGTTATCCTTAGTAATTACTGGTTGTGGTGCAAAATCTACTACCATTTCCTTTAATAACACTCTTTTTGCAATACGATCAATAAAAGGCATCTTCATGTGAAGTCCTACTGACCAGGTGCCGCAATAGGTTCCTAATCTTTCTACTACATAGGCTTGTGCCTGTGGTACAATTTTCACACAAGAACATGCGATTAATACTACGATTACTACTAAAACTGCAAGCAAAGTTCCCCCTGCTCCACCAATTGTTGCTATCATATCTTTCTTCCTTTCTTTTGGGCTATTTTGTTTTTACAATTAATTTTACGCCCTTAATTTCTTCAATTACTACGCTGGTATCCACTGGAATTACCTTGCCACTTACCGACCTAGCACTCCATTCCTGACCACCTACTCTTACTTGGCCCTCTTCCTTTTGATTGTTAATCTCAGCAATTACAATTGCTTCCTGACCAATTAAGGCTTCTACATTTGTTTTTACTACCTTATTATTCAAATGCTTCATAGCCCATGGTCTAGACGAGAATAGCAAAATCAAGGAAACTGCCAAAAAGATTACAATCTGTAGCCAGATTGGACCACCAAAAGCCGCTATCACTGCTGCTACCACACCTCCGCCAGCAAACCAGATGCTTGTAAGGCCTAAGGAAATCATTTCCACTATAATCATAAGTGCTACAACCACTAGCCATACAATAATCATTGTTTCACTGTTTAGCATATGCAATCCTCCCTTTCTTACCATATAGAATGAAAGTGCCATAAGCTTCTTTTCTTATCAAAAAGATAAAACTTTGACACTTACTCTACTATTATATGATACCTAAGTAAAAAGCACAAGTAAACTTTAGCTTCTTTGTCTCAGTGACTCATACATTAAAATAGTGGCTGCAATAGAAGCGTTTAAAGATTCCACCTTACCACACATTGGGATTTTTATTTTTTTTGTAGCAAGACTTGTAATATGGTCACTTAACCCATTTCCTTCATTGCCAATTAAAAATGCTACCTTAGAAGCTAAGGTTACATCATATAAATTGTCCCCCTGTAAATGCGCCGCACATACCATAATATTTTCCTGCTGCAATCTTAAAACAGCTTCCTCTAAATTCTCCACATAGCAAAAGGGCACACGAAAAATAGAGCCCATAGTTGCACGAATCACCTTTGTATTATAAATATCCACTGTATCCTGACTCATAATGACGCCAGCGATTCCTGCTCCTTCTCCAGTCCGAAGTATGGTTCCTAAATTTCCTGGATCTTGTAAATTTTCTAATACTAAATAAGTGCCTTCCCCCTCCTTTAGAATATCCCCAAAG
>JAFPBJ010000208.1 GCA_017390525.1 Lachnospiraceae bacterium
AAAGATACGGTCTCTAAAAATAAGTCCCTGCTGAACTACGGATGACATGGTAATTACATCCATATTTCCGCCACTAAGGATAGAAACAACACGTTTATCTTTTACATCTAAATGTTTCAATGCTGCAACGGTAAGAAGACCAGAATTTTCCACAACCATTTTGTGGTTCTCTACCATATCAAGGAATGCGACAATGAGTTCGTCATCTTCTACTGTAATTATTTCATCTAAATTCTCACGAATATATGGGAAAATTTTGCTTCCAGGAGTTTTTACTGCAGTACCATCTGCAATGGTATCTACCATAGGTAGGGTAACTACTTTTCCTTGTTTTAAGGATTCCTGCATACAATTGGCTCCTGCTGGCTCTACACCGATTACTTTAATATGTGGATTTAATAATTTTGCTAAGGTAGATACACCTGTTGCTAATCCACCACCACCAATTGGTACTAAAATATAATCTACTGTAGGTAATTCCTTAATAATTTCCATTGCTACAGACCCTTGACCAGTAGCTACATCTAAATCATCAAAAGGATGAATAAATGTGTATCCCTTTGTTTCAGCTAATTTAAGTGCATGAGCACAAGCTTCATCATACACATCTCCATAAAGCACTACCTTTGCACCTAAATCCTTAGTACGATTTACCTTCATAAGAGGTGTTGTAGTTGGCATAACAATGGTAGCGGGTACATTATATTGCTTCGCAGCATAGGCTACACCTTGGGCATGGTTTCCTGCAGAAGCAGTAATCAATCCTTTTTTTCTTTGTTCATCTGTTAAGGTACTAATTTTATAATAGGCACCACGAATCTTATATGCTCCAGTTAACTGCATATTTTCAGGCTTTAAATATACTTTGTTCCCTGTTGCTTTTGAGAAGAAGTCACTTTCTACTAATTTGGTAGGTAAAACAACTTCTTGCACTTTTTCATATGCTTGTTCAAATTTTTTTAATGTCATCATATCAGTGGGCTCCTTTTTCATATATTTAACTTTAATGATAGCACTTCTTTTTGTAATGTCAAGAATTCTTTATTCCATAATCTCCAATATATCATCCTCTGACTCTTCATCGTTTCGTTTGAATAAAGCATTCACAAAGCTATCTGGGTCGAATTTTTGCAAATCATCAATTCCTTCTCCAATTCCAATATATTTTACCGGAATATCTAACTCGGAATGAATAGCAATAGCAATTCCACCCTTAGCTGTTCCATCTAATTTCGTTAAAACAATACCGTTAATACTAGCAACCTCACTAAATTGTTTTGCTTGAGCAAGGGCATTTTGTCCTGTGGTTCCATCAAGTACAATTAAGGTTTCACAATATGCCTCTGGATATTCTCTTTCAATAATTCGTTTAATTTTGCCTAGCTCATCCATTAGATTTTTCTTATTGTGTAATCTTCCTGCTGTGTCGCAAATTAAAACATCTGCATTTCTTGACTTAGCCGCTGCAACTGCATCATATACAACTGCTGCTGGGTCTGAGCCCTCATGCTGAGAAATCATATCCACTCCAGCTCTTTTTGCCCATTCGCCTAGCTGTTCAATAGCACCCGCACGGAAGGTATCGGCAGCTGCAATTAAAACCTTTTTCCCTTTATTTTTAAATTGTGCCGCTAATTTTCCAATAGAAGTAGTTTTTCCTACTCCATTTACACCAATCATTAAAATAACTGATTTTTTATCTTCAAATTCATAAGCATTATCCTCTAAAAGCATTTGGTCTCTGATAATGTTAATTAAAAGCTCTCTACACTCTACTGGCTCTTTGATTTTACATTCCTTTACCTTTGCTCTTAAATCATCTAAAATATTCATGGTGGTTTCTACGCCTAAATCAGCCATAATTAAGGTTTCTTCTAATTCATCGTAAAAATCCTCATCAATTTTAGAAAATCCCTTAAATACATTATCAAACCCTTCCACAATCTGATTTCTGGTTTTGGTTAAACCTGATACTAATTTGCTAAAAAAACCTTTTTTCTTTTCGCTCATTCTAATCCTCCATTCGAATTATCATTATTGGGACAAATCATCTTCAATTAAATTAACAGATACTAAAGTAGAAACACCTTTTTCCTGCATAGTAATACCATAAAGTACATCTGCTGAGGTCATGGTACCACGTCTATGGGTAATTACAATAAATTGAGTATCCTTTGTTAATTTATGTAAATACTGTGCAAAGCGTTTTACATTGGAATCATCTAGTGCTGCTTCAATTTCATCTAGCAAACAGAACGGAGATGGCTTTAAGCTTTGAATTGCAAATAAAAGCGCAATGGCTGTAAATGCTTTTTCTCCACCGGATAATTGCATCATATTCTGAAGCTTCTTTCCAGGTGGTTGTGCAATAATTCTAATTCCTGCCTCTAATACATCTTCACTATCTGTAAGTTCAAGACTTCCCTTTCCGCCTCCAAACAATTCTTTAAATACCTTATCAAACATTCTTTGAATCTCTGCAAATTTTTCATTAAATTGATTTCGCATGGCAACATCTAATTCTTCAATTAAGGTAATTAAATTTTCTTCTGCTTTTAAGATATCATCTCTTTGGGTTGATAAAAATTCATAACGCTCAGAAACCACTTTGTAATCTTCGATTGCATTTACATTTACGTCTCCTAGCTTTTTAATATCAGCCTTACAAATACCTATACTTTTCTTAACCTGAGGCAAGCTTACTAGTGTCTCATCTCTAAATTCCTTTGCACCTTGGTAGGTCATTTGATATTCTTCCCACATATAACTACTAGTTTGCTCAATAATTTGATTTGTTTTCTCTAATTGTGCTTGTAAACGGAAATTCTCTTTATCTAGCTTTCCTAATTGCTGTTGTAATTCTTCACGTTTTGTTAAAAACTCCTTATGTTGACTAGTAACCTTTTCTTTTTCTGCCAATTTTGCTTCTAAGGTAGCAGTTTGTTCTTTGATTTGATTTGACAGCGTTTCAATTTGTTCCTTCATTTGGGTAATATTTTTTTCAATTTCAAGGATTTCATTCTTAGCACCTTGATTTTGTTTTAGAAGCTCTTCCTTCTCTTCTATAAATTTTTCTTCTTCTTTTGCAATTCTCTTTAGGTTGGCTAATAAATAATCATTTTCCTGATTTAGCCCTTGGAAGACAAACTTCATTTCAGATAAGGTTTGATTTCCTTTGTTATAATTTTGCTTTTCTTTTTCAAGGGTTTCATTTAATTTCGCAATCTTTTCCTGGCTTGCTTCTTGATTTTCGCTGATTTTCGCACGATTTTCTACTAAGTCCTGCTTCACAGTTTCAATCTCTTCCATTTGTTTTACTAAATCATTATTTTCCCCTTTTAATTTTGCCAGATTTGCTTCTAATTGCGTTTGTTTCTCTTTTACCTGATTTAGCTCAAGCACAATGGTATGTTTATTAAGCTGAATTTCTTGAATCTTTTTATTCTCTTCCTCTAGCATAATATTTAATTGTGTTTTTTCATTTTTAAGCTGAATAAGGGCTTGCTTTGATCTTTCTACCACTTGCTCTAATTGCTGTATGCTTTCTTGTAAATCCTTAATTTCTCTTCTTCTACCCAATAAATTACTGGTATTTTTATAAGCACCACCAGTCATCGAGCCTCCTGGATTAAAGGATTCTCCTTCTATGGTAACAATTCTTAAAGAATATTGGTATTTTTTCGATAATTTAATACCATTGTCAATGTGATCCACTACTACAGTTCTTCCTAATAAATACTCCGTTAGTGGTTTAAACTGTTCTTTTGTTTCTACCAAAGAACTAGCAAGACCAATGACACCTTCTTCTTTTAAAGCTTTTTCATTATAAAACACATTTTTATTTGTAATACTGGTTAATGGTAAAAAGGTTGCTCTACCATATTTATGTTCCTTAAGAAAAGAAATCATAGCTTTAGCAGTTTGTTCATTATCTGTAACAATATTTTGAATAGAGCCTCCTAATGCAGTTTCAATTGCAAGCTCATATTCTTTTTTTACTTTAATAATATCCGCTACAACACCGATAATACCTGCATTTGATTTTTTTTGCTCCATTACCTTTTTAATACTATTTCCATAGCCTTCGTAGCGCTCTTCCATATTTTTTATGGTTTCTAGCTTAGACTTACTTCTTAAAACCTCTTGTCTAGCAGTATCTAATTTAGTGGTATTAATTTGCTGATGTTCTTGATTTTGAGCTAGCTGTTCCTTTAATTCGTATACTTTTTGGTTTTGCTTCTTCTCTTTTTCCTCTATTTCCTGAAGCATTCTCTCTTCTTGTGTTTTTTTTCTTTCATTAGACTCTTCTTCACTTCTTAACTGTAAAAGTCGTTGATTTAGTTCCACTTTTCTAAGATTAATGTGCTCTGTTAACCCTTCATAGCGTTCCATTTTTGCCTTTACATTAGCGTCTTCATTTAACTGAGACATCATAGCTTCTTTTTCTGCCTCAATTTCCTTTGCAATTGTTTTTAGCCTTTGATTATGCTGATTCAAATTTTCTTCTAAACTATCTGTTTTTGAATCCATTTCATCTAATTTTTCATTTATTTCAGTTTTTTTCTCTTGTAGCTCTTGTTTTTCCTTTGAAATCTCTTCTAAGGAAGTGTTTAATTGATTAAGACGATTTTGAATATGGGTATCTGTAGTTTTAGCAGTATTAATTTGTTCATTTAATACCTTAACTTCCCCTTCCTTTTTCTCTCTAGTTACCTTCGCCTCAGATATACTGTTTTTTATAGCATCTAAGCTTTGATTCATTTCATTTAGCTTAGTTTCTAATTGTTCATATTCATTTTTTGTAGTATGAAAGCCTTCATTAGTAGCATTCATTTGATCTGTTACTACTGTGATTTTTTCTTCTAGCTGCTTTTGCTCCTGTTTCATTTCATCTATTTCAAGCAAAAATGCGTTACTATCTAAATTCTTTAGCTGCTCCTTTAATTGCAAATATTCCTTTGCCACAATGGACTGTTGTTCTAAAGGCTTTACTTGCTGCTCTAGCTCTGATAAAATATCTGTTACTCGCTCTAGCTTTTCTCTTTCCTGCTCTAGCGTTTTTTCTGTAGCTGCCTTATTCTTTTTATACTTTACAATTCCTGCTGCTTCATCAAGAAGCTCTCTTCTCTCTTCTGGTTTACCACTTAGAATACGGTCTACCTGACCTTGTCCTATAATGGAATAACCTTCTTTTCCGATTCCTGTATCAAAAAAGAGCTGTTGCACATCCTTCAATCTACAGCTACTACCATTAATTAAATATTCACTTTCTCCAGAACGGTATACCCTTCTTGCCACTGTTACTTCTTCATATTCAATATCCAGGCTATGGTCACTGTTGTCTAAAGTAATGGCTACACAAGCAAAACCAAGAGGTTTACGATTCTCCGTTCCAGAGAAAATCACATCCTCCATTTTTGCTCCTCTTAGTTGTTTCGCACTCTGTTCTCCTAGTACCCAACGAACTGCATCAGCAACATTACTTTTTCCACTTCCGTTTGGACCTACAATTCCAGTAATTCCATGCTTAAATTCAAATATAATTTTATTGGCAAAGGATTTAAATCCATATACCTCAATACTTTTTAAATACATGACTTCTCCTACTTGCTACTTACATTTTTTAATTCTAATATTGCATGATATGCAGCCATTTGTTCTGCTGCTTTTTTGGTTTTACCATTTCCATTTCCAATGATTTTATCATTAATTTTTGCAACCACTGTAAATTCCTTACAATGATCTGGTCCACTCTCTGCTACTAGCTCATATGTCAAGCTTTCATTTTCTTCCCCTTGAACAATTTCTTGTAAAATAGTTTTTGCATCATAAAATAGCTGCTTATGCTCAATATCCTTTAATAAAATTTTCTCAATAAACTGTTTCGCATACTCAAACCCACCATCTAAATAAATGGCTCCAATCACTGATTCAAAAGCATCGGACAAAATAGACGGTCTCTGTCTTCCTCCCGTCCTATCTTCCCCTTTACTTAAATTAATACACTCACCTAAGGAAATTTCTGTGGCACAAATTGCTAGGGTGTGTTCACATACCAAGCTTGCACGTAATTTTGTTAATTCGCCTTCATTTTTTTCAGGATA
>JAFPBJ010000021.1 GCA_017390525.1 Lachnospiraceae bacterium
TCTGAATCAATGGTAGTTTGGAAAATTGCTCCTGTATATTCTAGTTCCTTTCTAAGCTCATTGGCATTAATTAGGTTACCATTATGAGCAAGTCCTAGTGTTCCCTTTACATAATTTAGTACCAAAGGCTGCGCATTTTCCCTTGTGCTAGCACCTGCTGTAGAATAGCGTACATGTCCTACACCAATGTCTCCCTTTAGCTCACTTAAGGTCTTGGCTTCAAATACTTCGTTTACTAATCCCATTCCCTTATAAGAGGATACCTTCCCCTTAGGTCCATTGGTGTCAGAAACTGCAATACCACAGCTTTCCTGTCCTCTATGCTGTAAGGCAAATAGTCCATAATAAATGGTAGATGCTACATCATTTCCATCAAAATCATATATTCCGAATACACCACATTCCTCATGTAGTCCATCTTCTGCTTGATTCTTTTCTCTATTGTCTAACATAGGTTTTCTCCTAATCTATATTATAGTCCAAGTCTTTTAAATACTTCTTGATATGCGTCTTCCACATTTCCAAGATCACGTCTGAAACGGTCCTTATCTAATTTGTCATTGGTTTCTAAATCCCATAAACGACATGTATCTGGTGAAATCTCATCTGCTAAAATAATTTGGTCATGGTAACGTCCAAATTCAATTTTAAAATCAATTAAACGAATGTTTTTCTCTTTGAAAAATTCAATTAATGCTTCATTGATTGCGAAAGCAAGCTTTGTGATTTCGTTAATTTCTTCTCTTGTAGCAGCTCCAATTGCTACTGCAAAATAATCATTAATCATTGGATCCCCTAAATCGTCATTTTTGTAGCTAAACTCAAGAGTTGGCTCAAGTAACTGAAATCCTTCTTCAATTCCAAGCTTTGCTGAAAAGCTTCCTGCTGCCACGTTACGAACGATTACTTCTAATGGAACAATCTCTACTTTTTTTACAACAGTTTCGCGGTCATTTAATTCTTCGATATAGTGAGTTGGAATTCCCTTTGACTCTAGCATCTTAAAAATGTGGTTTGTCATACGGTTATTTACAATTCCTTTTCCAACAATTTGTCCTTTTTTCTGACCATTAAATGCAGTTGCATCATCCTTATAGGATACAATAAGTGCATCTTCATTTTCTGTTGTGTAAACTTTTTTTGCCTTACCTTCATAAAGTAGTTCTTTTTTTTCCATCTTCTTACCCAATGCAGCTACCGCCCAATATACAATGCAAATTCCTTTGCAAGTCGAAAGAATGGGGCTGGCTGGCACTTTCCTTTCTTATTCTTATGTTTATATTTGGTTGTCTTTCAACTTTTGCACATATAAAAAATTTCTACATACTCTATTATTTTAACACTGTGGCTACTAATTGCACAATAGGTAAGTAGCATTTTTGTAAACTTTTTTTAGTCTCTAGATTCCTCAATTGGAATAATTCCCCGTTTCATCTTAAGCTTAATAATTCGTACCACAGATTTATCAATTCTTTTTTCTGATATTTCATCCTTTTCTACTGCCTCAAGCACTGCATAATAAGCTTTCGGTAAATCCTCTGGCATTAGTATCATATCTACCCCTGCTAACACTGCCTTTTTGGCTGCTTCCTCTGGTTTATAAAAATTTGTAATTGCTTTCATATTCATAGCATCTGTTATAATAATATTTTCATACCCTAGTTCATTTCTTAAAATGTCAGTTACAATTAGTTTTGATAAAGAGGAAGGCGTTTCATCTGTCACCAATTCTGTAAGTACTACATGAGATACCATTACAAAATCTGCCCCTGCTTCTATTCCTGCTTGAAAGGGTACAAATTCCACTTTTCTTAGTCTCTTTATATTATGTGTAATGCTAGCATAGCCTTTGTGGGTGTCTGTTGCTGCATCTCCATGTCCTGGAAAATGCTTTAAGGTAGCAGATACATTTTGTCCCTGTAGTCCTTTTACTACTTGGGTTACCATTTTTGCAACTAAATCCTTATCAGACCCAAAGGAACGGTCTCCAATTTCAGGGCTATTGGGATTAGTATTAATATCAGCCACTGGAGCAAAATCTAGATTAAAGCCTAAGGCTTTGATTTCCTTTCCAATGGTATCTCCTACTTCAAAGGCTCTTTCTTCGTCATTTTCTACGCCAATGACTGACATATTAGGAAACTGTGTGGTTTTCATTTTGGGATTGCTGGCAATTCTACTAATCGTTCCCCCTTCTTCATCCACACCAATATACATAGGAGTAGCAGAAAGCTCCTGCATATTTTTTATAAATTCCATGGTTTGACTTCTAGTTTTTATATTTCTAGCAAATAAAATGACTCCACCTACAGGATAACGCTGCATATTTTTTTTCATAGTGTCTGTCATATTTTTGTATTGATAGGTTTTCCCTGCTGCTGGCTCAAGCTGTTCAATATTTACCAAAAACATTTGTCCAACCTTTTCCTCTAGAGTCATATGACTTACATATTCCTTTGCCAAATCCTCTAGCACCACATCTTCTAGCTGGCTTGGGTCCTTGGTTAAATTAATTTCATCTCCACCTTCTGCCTCTGTGGTTGTTTCTGTATTAGTAGCTTCTGTTGCCTTTGGTGCCTCTGTAGTTGGTGAATTTTTTTCCTTACACCCTACCAAAGCTAGAAGACAAAGCATCATGACAAGTATACCTAATTTATTTTTCTTCATATATTTCATCCTTTTCCTTTTTCGTCAATATGATAATACACTCAAACGTTATTTTAATAGATTCTAAGAGATTTTACAATAGCTTGTGTAATTTGTGGAAATTTGTTATACTAGTAGTATCATTTATACGGGAGGGAAAACTTATGGTAAATCCATTAGATAAGCGACGAGCAAAACGTTTACCTATTAATTTAACTTTAGTTGTATCTGATTTATTCAAACAAGACAATGTAAAGGTACAAGGTATTGACGCAACCATTGAGGTATTTGACATTTCCAAAACAGGAATTGGCTTTATTACCTCTAGCGTACTTCCTCTTAATTACTATTTTAACGCAAAATTAGTATTAGATTCAGAGGAAAATACTGTTTTTACCGTAATCAAAATCATCCGTTCACAAACAATCTCTGAAGGACAATATTTATATGGTTGTGAATTCGTTGGTTTACCAAATATTTTAGAATCTGCCTTTGACAGATATCAAGCGATGATTGATTCATAGGTAGGTGAGTCTAAAAAAGATGCCAAGCGCTTACTTGGCATCTTTTTAACTAGGGACGGTTCTTGTGTATTAAGATATCTCTTGCACAAAATCCATAATTGACGTAATAGCTATCACCATAATTTGATTTCACTTAAAATTCTTCCATCGGAATCATAAGTATATAAGTTTTCGCTTCCATCATAATCGAAAAATATCTTCCATTCTTCTATATCTTGACTTCCTTGATTCTCTATTCGAATCGTTGCATTTACATAATTTCCCCATGTACTATCTTCCACATAGGTAATATTACATTCTTTGCTTTTAAAAGTCTTTTCATTAGTGTCTGATTTCACATTATTTGAAGCATAACCACCTTCTGGTATCAGCCCAAAACAAAAAAGTGTCGCCTCATCCTGTTTTTTGTTATAATGACTCGTTAATAATAACAAAAATTGGAAAAAACACAATACAACTTTTCACCAAATTTTTTAGTTTCTATTTATGATTTTTGTATCAAACACATTCCATTTGCTTCTACCTGTTCTATCCTTTTTCCTGTAAGCATATCCACCTTTCCAGTAATCTCGCTGTTTGTATAGCTTTCTTTCGAGGCATTGATTACTACAAGCATTTTCTCTTCCTTCCACTTTTTTTCAAAGATAAGCACGTTGCTTTTTTCTTCTGTTTTTGAGAGGAGTTCTCCCTTTACTAAGGAAGGATGTGCTTTTCTTATTTGTATGATTTTTTTATAAAACTCTAATAATTCTTTATCCTGCTTTTCGTCTTCCCATACCATTCCTCTTCGGCAGTCTGGGTCTGGTCCTCCAATCATACCTACCTCGTCACCATAATAAATCATAGGTGTTCCTGTCATGGTCATTTGAAGTAACACTGCCTGCTTCAGAATGTTTTTATTTTCTCCTACATCGGTAAGGAATCTGGCGCAGTCGTGACTGTCTATTAGATTCCATAGCATTTCATAGGCGCTTTTATGATACATTCCTCTTAAACGCTCTAATTGGTTGATAAACTCCTTTGCATCTATTTCTTTTAGTACAAGAAAATCTTTTACTGCATAGTAGAAATCATAATTCATAACGGTGTCAAACTCATCACCCTTTAGCCACTCTCTTGAGTCATACCAGACCTCTCCAATAATAATGGCATCCTTTTTATTCGCTTTTACCCATTTACGAAATTCCTTCCAGAAGCCATGAGTCACCTCATCTGCTACATCCAGTCTCCAACCATCTATATCTGTTTCCTGCATCCAATAATCTATCACCTGCTTTACATAATCCCTTAGCTCTTTACTGTCAGGATTCAGCTGTGGCATTCCTGCAAAATAGGAAAAGCTTCCATAATTAGGCTCTTTTCTCCAATCTGTTTCTAGAGGAAAGCTATGAATTTGAAACCAATCCTTGTATTCTGAAGCTTCTCCTTTTTTTACTACATCACAAAATGGTGCAAAATCGTCTCCTGAATGATTAAAAACTCCATCAAAAATAACCTTCATACCCTTTTCATGAGCTTGTTGTACAAAATTCTTCACATCCTCCATAGTACCAAAGGAAGGGTCAAGCTTCATATAATCCTTGGTATTATATTTGTGATTAGAGGTAGATTCAAAGATTGGAGTTAAATATAAAATAGTCACACCTAGCTCCTGTAAATAATCAAGATGCTTTGTAATTCCGTTTATGTTTCCTCCAAAGTGGTCCATAGGGCTTGGCTTTCTGCTCCAATCTCCCTTTTGTGTCCCCCCCTCTCCACAATCAAAACGGTCAGGGAAAATCTGGTACACAATCCCTTCTGTTGCCCATGAAATTGGTGAAAAGCGCTGTGAACGAAGCACATTTCCAGATAAGAAGTACATAAAGCGAATATCGAAAGGTGCTTGCTCCATAAGGCGATCTGCACCATAATAGAATTCCCCTTGCTTCGTTTCTAATATAAAATAATAGTTAATTACTAATCTTTTTTGATTTTCTATGATTCCCTCGTAATAATCAAAGGCCTCATCCTGAGCTACTAGCTCCATATCCATTTCTTCTATTGTTGCTCTTTGATGAAGATATTTATACTTATCCACAAAGGCAAGTCTTACCTTACTACACAAGGACTTACCTACTCTAAGCTTAATTTTAATATAATCTTCCTCTAACGCATAACAAAACTCTTGATTCATCATATGTAATACTGATTGTGCTAACTGTTGTTTCATATCCATTGCTCCCTTCCATTGTTTTTTATCCTAAAACTACTATATCATAATTACACTAGAAAAAATAGCAATGGAAGTAACACAATATTATCTTTTTTCAAGTCATACTAAAAAAGCCACCTATTAAAAATAGATGACTTTTACAATCGTATTTTACTGTAATAATTCTACTAAAATTTGGTTAATCATAGAAGGATCTGCTTTTCCTTTCATTTCCTTCATAGTTTGACCTACTAAGAAGCCGATGGCTTTTTTCTTTCCACTCTTGTAATCCTCTACAGATTGTGGATTATTTGCAATGACTTGTTCAATGGTACTTCTTAACGCACCCTCGTCATTTACAGTCTTAAGACCTTTTTCTTCTACATAAGCTACAGGATCAATATCTTCGTTAAAGATTTGCTCAAATACTTCCTTTGCTACTGTACTGTTAATTGCCTTCTCGTCTGTAAGCTGAATTAATTTTGCTAAATTAGTGGCTGAAAATTTAATATCCTCTGGTTCCATTTCATGCTCTTTTAATAGACGCATAGTTTCTACCATTAACCAGTTAGAAACCTTTTTCGGATTGGCACCAAGACTAATGGTTTCTTCAAAAATATCTGCCATATGCTTAGAGCCTGTAATAATATCAATATCATATTCTGGAATATCAAATTCCTTTTTGTAACGTTCTTTTTTCTCAGCTTGTAGCTCTGGCTGTTTTGCTTTTACTTCATTTAGCCATTCATCGCTAATAATAACAGGTACTAGGTCTGGGTCTGGGAAATAGCGATAATCCTGCGCATCCTCTTTTGAACGCATTGCATAAGAATATTCTTTATTATCATCCCATCTTCTCGTTTCCTGAATAACTTGTTTTCCTTCTTCAAGAAGCTCGATTTGTCTCGCTCTTTCTCCTTCAATAGCTCTGGCAATTGCTTTAAAGGAGTTTAAGTTTTTCATTTCTGTTCTTGTTCCAAATTCGCTGGCACCTACCTCACGAACAGATAAGTTCACATCGGCTCTCATAGAACCTTCGTTAAGCTTACAATCCGATGCACCTAGATATTGAATAATTAATCTTAATTTCTCAAGGTAAGCAATTACCTCATCTGCTGAACGCATATCTGGCTCTGATACAATTTCAATCAAAGGAACTCCAGAACGGTTGTAATCTACTAAAGAACAATCTTCCCATTCATCATGAATTAATTTACCTGCATCCTCTTCCATATGAATTTCATGAATTCCAATGGTTTTCTTTCCTGCTGGTGTATCAATTTCGATTCCACCATCTCTACATATTGGTAAATATAATTGTGAAATTTGATAGTTTTGTGGGTTATCAGGATAAAAATAATTTTTACGGTCAAATTTATTAAACTGTGTAATAGTACAATTTGTAGCTAGTCCTACTGCCATAGCGTATTCTACTACCTGTTTGTTAAGTACTGGCAAAGAACCTGGCATACCAGTACATACTGGACAAGTATGAGTATTAGGAGCGCCACCGAATTCTGTACTACATCCACAAAAGATTTTTGTTTTTGTTGCTAATTCCACATGGACTTCTAGTCCAATGACTGTTTCATATTGTTTGCTCATTCTTTGTATCTCCCTTCTCTAATTTAATGGCCTTTTGTAAGTTCTGGTTTGTTCAAAGGAATAAGCTGCTTGAATGATTTTTTTCTCTTGAAAACAATCTCCAATTAATTGAAGTCCAATTGGAAGTCCTTTGCTATCTGTTCCACATGGTACACTCATTCCAGGTAGTCCTGCTAAATTCACTGCGATTGTATAAATATCGCCAAGATACATCTTAATTGGATCTGATAAGCTATCTCCAAGCTTTGGAGCTGTTGTAGGAGCAACTGGTCCTAAAATCACATCATATTTTTCAAAGGCTTTATCAAATTCCTTTTTAATCAAGGCTTTTGTTCTTAGTGCTTTTAAGTAATATGCATCATAATATCCTGAGCTAAGTACAAAGGAGCCTAACATAATTCTACGTTTTACCTCAGCGCCAAAGCCTTCTGAACGAGTTTTTTTGTACATATTGTGTAGCCCGTCAAAGCTCTCAGTACGATATCCATATTTTACACCATCAAATCTTGATAGGTTAGAGCTTGCTTCTGCAGATGCAATAACATAGTAAGCTGGAATTGCATATTCTACTAAGCCTAATTCAAACTCCTCTACAATGGCACCCTTTTCTTTTAACGTATTAGCTGCCTGTAACACTGCCTCTTTTACTTCACTATCAAGTCCGTCGATGAAATAATCTGTTGGAATACCAATTCTCATTCCTTTTACATCATCTACTAATGCACTAGTAAAATCATAGTCCTCTCTTTTTACAGAGGTACTATCCTTTTTATCATAAGAGGAAATTGCCTCTAAAATAGTAGCACAATCTGTTACATCCTTTGCCACAGGTCCAATTTGGTCAAGGGAAGAACCATATGCAATTAATCCATAACGAGAAACGGTTCCATAGGTTGGTTTGATACCTGTTACACCACAAAATGAGCTTGGTTGACGAATAGAACCACCTGTATCAGAACCTAATGCATAGGAGCATTCCTCTGCTGCTACTGCTGCACAAGAACCACCTGAAGACCCTCCTGGTACTCTTTCTTCATTCCAAGGATTCTTTGTTTCACCATAGTAAGAGGTCTCTGTTGTACTTCCCATGGCAAATTCATCCATATTGGTTTTACCAATAATCACAGCTCCTGCCTTTTCAAGATTTACTACTGCTTCTGCTGAATAGGTAGGCTTAAAATTACTTAAAATCTTAGAGCTACAGGTAGTAAGCATATCCTTTGTACACATATTATCCTTAATTGCCACTGGAACTCCAGCAAGAGGTCCTGTAAGCTCACCTTGGTCAATTAATTTTTGCACTTCTTCGGCTCTTTTTAGAGCACCTTCTTTATCTACTGTTACATAACAATTATATTTACTTTCTCTTTCTTCAATTGCAGCAAGGGCAGCCTTTGTTGCTTCAAGTACTGTGACTTCTTTTGCTTTAATTTTTTTGCCAAGCTCTACTGCTGTTAAACTCATTAAATTCAACGTTGTATCCTCCTTTCATCCACAAATTAGTCCACTGTTTTTGGCACCTTAAAGCTTCCTTCTTTTTGAGCTGGTGCATTTTTAATGATGTCTTCTCTATCATCACCGTTGGTTACTACATCTTCTCTAAATACATTGTTTACAGAAAATACGTGGGACATAGGCTCCACTTCACTGGTATCTAACTGATTTAACATATCAATATAATCTAACATACTTCCCATATCTTTTTTTGCTTGCTCTTTTTCTTCTTCCGAAAGCTCAAGCTTTGCTAAAATTCCTACATATTCAATTGTTTCATCTGAAATGATGTTAGCCATTTTTTATTCCTCCATTTCTATTCTTGTTGACATTTGCGAAACACTCAAAAACTTGATTTGTTGTACAAAATATACATTTCCATAAGCAGGTACTTTTGTCCCCGTCAGCACTTATGCGTCGTATTTTGACGCATTATGTACTGCTACGTGGGACAACGTAGCGCAAGCGTGCCTGCGTTGGTTTGTATATTTTTTACAACTAAATATAACATAAAATGTGTTTCGCAATTATTTTTGCTATGGTTCTAATCTTGACAAATCTCTTGGGAACATAGTAGTTTCTCTTACATTTTCTTCTCCAAGAAGCTTCATAGTAAGACGTTCAAGTCCAAGTCCAAGTCCTCCATGAGGTGGCATACCATGCTTAAAGATAGACATATAAGCTTCCATACCTTCCTCACTCATACCACGTTTTGCAATTTTATCCACTAGCATATTGTAATCATGGATTCTTTGTCCACCAGTCGTAATTTCCATTCCTCTAAATAATAAGTCAAAGCTTAATGTATAGGTATTATCTGCTGGGTCATCCATTGCATAGAAAGGACGTTTCTTAGATGGATAATGAGTGACGAACACAAAATCCGCGTCAGCTTCTTCCTTAAAATATTGACTAATTAATACTTCCTCTTCTGGCTCTAAATCGAAAGGATTCTTAATGGTACGGTTATATTTTTCTGATACTAATTTCTTTGCTTCATCAAAACGAACAAATGGAATCTTATCAGTTTTTGGAAGCTGTACGCCTAGCATCTTAAGCTCTTTTGCATATTCCTTTTGCAATAGCTCCATGGTATATTGTAAAAATCCTGTTTCCATAGCCATAATATCTTCAAAGCTATCAATATATCCCATTTCAAAATCTAGAGAGGTATATTCATTAATATGACGTTTTGTATTATGTTTCTCTGCACGAAATACTGGACCAGTTTCAAATACTCTATCAAATACACCTACCATCATCTGTTTGTAAAATTGTGGACTTTGTGCAAGTACAGCTGGTTTGTGGAAATATTCCATTTTAAATAAGTTAGCTCCACCTTCTGCCCCTTTTGCACAGATTTTTGGTGTACGAATCTCTGTAAAGCCTTGTTTTTGTAAAAACTCTCTAAAGCCTCTAACAATTCCTTCTTGAATCTTAAATTTTGCTCTTTCTCTTACGTTACGAAGAGAAATTGGACGAAGGGCAAGCTTTGTTTCTAGAGAAGTATTAAGCTTCCATTTTCCAATTGGAATTGGCATTGGCTCAGTTGGCTCTGAAAGCACACGAATAGATTTTAAACGTACTTCCACACCATTTGGTGCTCTGTCTTCCTTTGCAACTGTTCCCACTACTTCAATAGTAGCAGCCTCTTTTAATTCCTTTAAGTCAAAATCAGTTACTCCTTGCTCAAATACAGTTTGTACAAGACCTTCTCTTTTTCTTAAAACTACGAATGCCACATCTCCCATATCACGAATGGTATGAATTGCACCATTTAGCTTTACTTCTTTTCCAATCATGTCCTCTGCTAAAATATCAGAGATTTCTAAAGTTTCTTTTTGTTTTACTCCAGTTACAAATTCCATATTCCTATCCTTTCTTTCATAAAAATACAAAAAAGCCCCGAACCAAACCTAAGTCTGATTCGGGGCGAGATATAAACCCGCGGTACCACCCGTATTGATACAAAATCTTGTATCCGCTCTTACACTTAACGCGTGTCAACGGGCTAACCTACATTTCTTCAACTAGCCAGCTTAAGAGTGTTCCATTAATAGGGTGTCATATAAGATGCTCTCAGTCCACGACATCTATTCCCTGGTATGTCCTTCTATCTTTAGTCTCCATCATTGCCGTTATTCTCTACATCCTATCATAATTTTTCTAAAAAAACAACCCCAATGTTCTACATTATAGGAAATTGCATCGTAAGATGCACTAAAATCGAGTTTGCAACGCAAACTCTTAAGAACTATAAACAATTCTTTGAACTGTTTATAGTTCTTTTTTATAGTTTCTGAATTCTCTCAATTGCAGCTACTGTATTTTCGTAAGAACCAAAAGCAGTAAGACGGAAATATCCCTCTCCGCTTGGACCAAAGCCTGAACCTGGAGTTCCTACTACGTTAGCATTTTCTAATAAATAATCAAAGAATTCCCATGAAGTCATATTATCTGGAGTTTTAAGCCAAATATATGGAGCATTGACACCACCAGATACGGAATATCCTGCTTTTTCTAGACCTTCTTTAATTACCTTAGCATTGTTCATATAATAAGCAACCTGTTCCTTAAGCTGTGCCTTTCCTGCTTCAGAATATACGGCTTCTCCAGCTCTTTGTACAATATATGGAGCGCCGTTGTATTTTGTACCATGACGTCTTGCCCATAAGGAATGTAGCTGTACATCTTGACATTTTAATTCCTTTGGAATAACTGTGTATCCTAAACGCACACCTGTAAAGCCTGCATTTTTAGAGAAGGAATGTAATTCAATGGCACAGGTTTTTGCACCTTCACATTCATAAATAGAGTGTGCCACATCATCCTCTTGAATATACGCTTCATAAGCTGCATCATAAATAATAACAGAACCATTTTTATTTGCATAATCTACCCATTTTTGTAGCTCAGGTTTTGTAATAGTTGCACCTGTTGGGTTATTTGGGAAGCATAAGTAAATAATATCTGGCACTTCCTTTGGAAGCTCTGGTGAGAAATTATTTTCTTTGGTACATGGCATATAAATCACATCGCTCCAGGTTTCTTTTTTTGCATCATATACACCTGTTCTTCCTGCCATTACGTTGGTATCTACA
>JAFPBJ010000209.1 GCA_017390525.1 Lachnospiraceae bacterium
GCTCCTTAGGCTCTAAGGAAAAATGTTCCTTGGACTGATCTATATTGGTTAGCAAATAAACCTTCTTTATTATTTTATTTCCATTTTCAATGATACCTGCAAGCAACCCACAAGCTTCCTTCGGTAGCTCCTTTTTGCTATAAGAAACTATCTTTTCATAATCCTCTTTTGAAAGTGTAATCAATGTTTCATTCCCTCTTATCTAAACACCAGCACATTCTGATTGCTCGTAATCAATCAGCTCTGTTATGGTTGGATGATCACCACAAATAGCACAATTCGCTACACGCTTTGGCAATTTCACCTTACGAAATTCCATAGTAAGCGCATCATAGGTAAGTAAATATCCTGTTAATAACTCTCCTACTCCCAAGATATACTTGATAGCTTCCATTGCCTGCAAGCTACCAATTACACCACACATAGCACCAATGACTCCTACCTGTTTACAAGTAGGTACTTCGTCCTTTTTCGGTGGATTATGAAAAATACAGCGATAGCATGGTCCCTCACCTGGTACATAAGTCATAAGCTGTCCCTGAAAGCCAAGAATTCCTGCATGACAAAATGGTTTTTTCGCCATTACACAAGCATCATTAATTAAAAATTTGGAAGAAAAATTATCTGTTCCGTCAATAATAAAATCATAATCCTGAATGAAATCTAAAATATTATCTTTTGTCACTAAGGTTTGATATGTGTGAACGGTTACATCTGGATTCATGCGATTTATGGTTTCCTTTGCAGATTCCACCTTTGCTGTTCCTATCTTTTCTGTATTATGAGCAATTTGTCTTTGCAAATTAGATAAATCCACTACATCTGCATCTGCAATTCCTATGGTACCTATGCCAGCTGCTGCCAAATACATAGCCACAGGACTTCCAAGTCCACCTACACCAATAATCAGCACCTTTGCATTTAATAGCTTTTCTTGTCCCTTCGCTCCAACATCCTTTAAAACAATATGTCTTGCATAGCGTTCTAATTGCTCATTAGAAAAAGCCACTTTTCTTCACCTTCCTTAACATACAAAAACTGTGTTACTTTGTTCCACCCTTTTTTACAAGTAAGGTGAACGTACCATCTTGGTTGTCTGTTAGCTTTAATACTTGATTGCCTTCATACTCCATACTTCTTGGAACATTTCGTACTGGTTCTCCCGCATTTAGCAAAACAGACAACACCTGACCATCCTCTAGCTCCTCTAGTGCTACCTTTGCTTTTGCAAAAGTAACTGGACACATGACATCCGTGATATCCACTTCATCATTAATTATTATATCAGACATTATAATCTCCATACTTTTTTCAGTCTAAAACCAAAAAATTAATCTAAAAATAATGGAGTAGAGTAATATCTATCACCATTATCTGGTAATAATACAACAATATTTTTACCTTTATTTTCTGGACGTTTTGCTAACTCGATTCCTGCAAATAAGGCTGCACCTGAAGAAATACCTACTAACACACCTTCCTCTTTTGCAATTAATTTTGCTGTTTCAAAGGCATCTTCATTTTCTACTGTAATTACCTCATCAAATACCTCTGTATTTAAGGTTTGTGGTACAAAGCCTGCTCCAATTCCCTGAATCTTGTGTGGACCTGCTTTTCCTTCTGAAAGCACTGGTGAAGTAGCTGGCTCTACTGCTACTACTTTTACCTCTTTATTTTGAGCTTTTAAATATTCTCCTACACCAGTTAATGTTCCACCTGTACCAACACCAGCAACAAAGATATCTACCTTTCCATCTGTATCCTTCCAAATCTCAGGTCCTGTTGTTCTTCTATGTGCTTCTAGGTTAGCTGGATTATCAAATTGTCCTGGAATAAAGCTATTTTCTAGCTCCTCTGCTAATTCATTTGCCTTAGCAATGGCACCCTTCATACCCTTTGCGCCTTCTGTTAATACAATCTCAGCACCATATGCCTTAAGAATATTTCTTCTTTCTACACTCATAGTTTCTGGCATTGTTAAAATTACGCGATATCCCTTTGCTGCTGCAATAGCTGCAAGTCCGATTCCTGTATTTCCTGAGGTTGGTTCAATAATAACAGAATCCTTTGTAAGTAAGCCTTTGCTTTCTGCATCCTCAATCATTGCCTTAGCAATTCTATCCTTCACACTTCCTGCTGGATTGAAATATTCAAGCTTTGCTAATAGCTTTGCTTCTAACCCTTCCTTCTTCTCAATATTCACAACCTCTACAAGAGGTGTATTTCCAATTAATCCTATTGTTCCCTGATAAATGTTTGCCATATTATTTTCCTCCTTTTTATACATATCCTATATATTTACTATGTTTTAGAATAATCATAGTATACTCCACTTTTTCCATTATGTCAACACAATTCATTCTACAACAAAAAAGAACCTTTTATAGACTTGTTCAGGTCTGTATCTTTTTAGTGACAATGCCCACCACAGCTTTTACAATCGCAGCCACACTGTAATGATTTTCCCTTCCTTTTATCCTGAATCATGTTTCTAATTATACCTATTATGATTCCTACAATCACACCACTAACTAAAAATGTTACCATATTCTTTTTTCCTTTCTATAAGCTTACGCATTTACCGATTCTGCATTTACAGTAATTATTTTTCTTTCTTGATATGGTCTAAATAATAAATATAGTAAAATAATGACACATAATAAAGCAACTAAGCTTCCAAGACCAAATATTCCTGTGGTAATCCAGGTACCAAGCTGATAGATACACATAGCTACGATATATGCTAGTATACATTGATAGAAAATTGCAAACCAAAACCATTTTTTATTGTTCATTTCTCTTTTTATGGCTCCCATTGCAGCAAAGCATGGAGCACAAAGAAGGTTAAACACCAAAAATCCATAAGCTGCCATTGGGGTCATTACCGCCTGTAAATTTCCCCAAATCTCTGCACCATTTTCTGCTACCTCACCAAAGCCAAATAATAAACCAAAGGTTGCTACAACATTTTCTTTCGCAATCAATCCAGTCACTGCTGCAACAGACATTTTCCAGCCTTCTCCCCCCTGTGTCCAACCAAGAGGTGCAAACATCCATGCAATCATATTTCCAATTTTTGCAAGAATGCTACTATCTAGCTGACTGGCCTCTAACATTTTAAAGGTACCATCTACCCAGCCAAAGCTCATGAAAAACCACAATATAATCGTAGATAATAAAATAATCGTTCCCGCTTTTTTTATAAAGGACCAGCCACGTTCCCACATACTTCTAAGTACATTTCCAACAGTAGGAAAATGATAGGAAGGAAGCTCCATAACAAAAGGTGCAGGGTCCCCTGCAAATATTCTTGTTTTCTTTAAAATAACACTAGAGCATATAATGGCTGCCACTCCAACAAAGTATGCACTCCAAGCTACCCAGCCTCCATTATCAAAAAATGCCCCTGCTATCAAAGCAATAATAGGAAGCTTTGCGCCACATGGAATAAACGTAGTAGTCATAATTGTCATTTTACGGTCTTTATCATTTTCAATGGTTCGAGACGCCATAATTGCTGGTACACCACAACCACTTCCAATTAACATAGGAATAAAGGATTTCCCTGAAAGACCAAATTTACGGAAAATTCTATCCATAATAAAGGCAACTCTTGCCATGTATCCACTGCCTTCTAAAAATGCCAAAAATAAAAATAATACTAGCATCTGGGGTACAAATCCAAGCACAGCTCCTACCCCAGCAATCATTCCATCCACAATCAAGCCTATTAGCCAATCAGCGCATCCAATTCCTTCAAAAAAGCGTTGCGCCTCTGGAATGATCCACTCACCAAACAAGGTGTCATTAGTCCAGCCAGTAAGCCAGTCCCCCACTGTGGAAACAGAAATGTAATATACAAGAAACATTACAGCTGCAAAAATAGGAAGTGCTAGCCATCTATTAGTAACAATGCTGTCAATTTTATCAGAAGTAGTTTTCTTACCCTTTTTTGCTTTTGTCATACATTCTCCTATAATAGAAGAAATATATTCATATCTTTCCCCAATCATAATACTTTCTGTATCATCATCAAAGCCTGTTTCTAGCAGCTTTATTTCCTTAGATACATCTAATTCTTCCTGTAACAGTTCCTTAATTTTACTGTCTTTTTCAAGTAATTTAATTGCAAAAAAACGGGTTTGCTCTGCGGGTACCAAGGCTTTTAATTTTTCTTCCACCAAAGAAATGATTTCCTCTGCCTGCTTTGAAAAGGTATGAAGCGGCTTAGAGGCGGCTTTATTTTGAGCAAGGGCTAAGGCTTTTTCTGCTGCCTTTTTTATTCCAGTTCCTTTTAAGGCTGAAATTTCTACTACCTCACAGCCCAGCTTTTTACTTAGCTGCTCCACATGAATTGTATCACCTGTTTTTTCCAAAATATCCATCATATTAACAGCTATTACCATAGGAATTCCTAGCTCCATTAACTGTGTAGAAAGATATAAGTTTCTTTCAATATTGGTACCATCTACAATATTAATCATCGCATCTGGCCTTTCACCAATTAAATAATTTCTAGCAACTACCTCTTCTAAGGTATAAGGGGACAAAGAATAAATACCTGGCAAATCCATAATGATTACATTTTTGTGCCCTTTTAGCTTTCCTTCCTTTTTTTCTACTGTTACTCCTGGCCAATTTCCTACAAATTGGTTAGAGCCAGTCAGTGCATTAAATAAAGTAGTTTTCCCACTATTGGGATTACCTGCAAGTGCAATTTTGATTGACATTGATTTTCTCCTTTCATTTCAGGTTAGTGTTAACTAACTATTGTGCAAAAAAATTATTCTACTTCTATCATTTTGGCATCTGCTTTTCTTAAGGATAATTCGTATCCCCGTACCATTACTTCCATAGGGTCCCCTAAGGGTGCAACCTTCCTTACAAATATTTCTACTCCCTTGGTAATCCCCATATCCATAATTCTTCTTTTTACTGGTCCCTCTCCTGTAATCTTCATCACCTTTACCTTTTGCCCACAAGAAGCCTCTCTTAATGTTTGCATTTTTCTTTTTCCTTTCCTTCTATCATAAATACATTGCTTTACAAAAGTTAGTTTACACTAACTAATATGTATTGTCAATTACTTTTTGAGAATGTTTCTCAATTATTTTTTGCCTTATAAACTTATAATCTTACCATCCTGTCATTGCCTTTTTCCTACAAAAATGCTATGATAAAACAGTTAAAAAAGCACTGTTTTAAACTGGAGGAAAATATGAGTTATATCAAACATCGTTCAGAAGAATCCTTAGAGGATTATTTAGAAACAATTCTATATTTACAAAAAAAATTGGGGCAGGTTCGCTCTATTGATATTGCAAAGGAAATGAACTTTTCTAAGCCTAGTGTGAGTGTTGCTATGAAAAATTTACGAGAAAAAAAATATATCACCATCGCCTCCGATGGCTGTATTTCTTTCACAGAAAGCGGAAAGGCACGTGCAGAAAGTGTGTTAGAACGCCATACCATACTTTCTAACTGGCTCATTAGTATTGGAGTAAGTAAAGAAACCGCTATTTTAGATGCCTGTAAAATTGAACATGATTTAAGTGAAGAAACCTTTGCTGCTATTAAAAAAGAAATTTCTTCAAAAAATCAGGAAAATAGTTAGTTAGGTGTACAAAATAATGAAGCAGGAAAATCAAATATCCGAGTCCAAACGACTTGCTTTTCTTTTAGCAATGTCTGGTGGTCTAATGGATGCTTATACTTACATATATCGCGGTCAGGTATTTGCCAACGCTCAAACTGGAAATATATTATTATTTGGCGTAAACCTTTCCGTAGGAAATTTTAAAAAGGCGCTACAATATTTTCTTCCTGTCTTTTTCTTTGCTGTAGGAATTATTCTAGCGGAAGTTATTAGACACTTTTGCCTTGAAAAGAATACCTTTCATTGGCGTCAGTTTACAGTACTTGCTGAATGCGTAATTTTATTTTTTGTAGGCTTTGTTTCAAAAAAACATAATCTCATTGCCAATTCCTTCGTTTCCTTTGCCTGTGGTATCCAGGTAGAAAGCTTTAGGAAGGTACGAGGAAATGCCTTTGCAACCACTATGTGTATTGGTAATCTTCGTTCTGGCACCCAAGCCCTTTGTGATTTCTTTTTTCAAAAGGATTTCACTTACCTAAAAAAAGGTATGACCTATTATGGCGTTATATTTGCATTTACAATAGGCGCAATATTAGGAAATATATTGATTACTATTTTTGCAACAAAGGCCATTTGGTGTAGCTGCATCTTGCTATTAATGGGATTTTTACTTATGTTTATACAAGAGGAAAAAGAACAGCTAGCGTAAAATTTACGTTGGCTGTTCTTTTCTATTATATTTCTATATTTCATTTTTTAGCTTATTCATAATTGCTTCGTAGTGCTTAGGCTGGTGAGGGAAGGTACAATTGGTGCATACCTTAAGTTTTTTCCCTTTCACTTCCATATATTCAGGACTCCCTAGACAATTTTGCATATGATACATTGGACAAAAACAAAATAAACAGTTAAAGTCCTCTAAGCCCTTGTGACAGGGGAAATATTTGCAAGCTCTATTTTCAAAAAAACTGTGGGAAGGTTTCATTTTTTCTACTCATCCTCTTCTAACTTTTCTTCTGATATCGTACTATCTCAAATAAAATCAAAATACTACCAACAATACATGTAGCTACTACATACCAAATTGATCCACTTGCTGAAGGCTTCACAATAAATTTCAAAACTACTCCTATTATAATAATAGCATATGCTACTATTTTACAAATTAAATTCCTTTTATTATGATTCACTACCCAATATCCCCCTTCTTCATACACTCTGCGATTTCCTCCGCATAGTATGTAAGATAAATAGATGCGCCAGCACGGTACACCCCTGTTGCCATTTCACAAATCACTTTCTTCTCATCCATATATCCTAAGTGCTTTGCAGCTTTTACCATAGCATATTCCCCACTAACACTGTATGCGGCTACAGGTACATTTACTGCATCCGCTACTTCTCTTACAATATCTAAATAAGAAAGCGCTGGCTTTACCATAATGATATCTGCT
Organism: Lachnospiraceae bacterium; assembly: GCA_017390525.1. Lineage (GTDB taxonomy): Bacteria > Bacillota > Clostridia > Lachnospirales > Lachnospiraceae > RGIG989. Next base: position 7,051 of record JAFPBJ010000209.1, read on the forward strand.
CCCTCCTTTACATCTAGCAAGGCTTCCTTAAGGGCTTCCTTTCTGTTATGGTAATCCATTTGATAGCTTTTTCTATCGCCAAAGGAAGGCGCTGAGCCTGCTGCATCACGAAATGGAGTATAAAAGGTAGAGGCATATTTTACTGCATAGGACATAATAGGTATGTGCTCAAAGCCATGATTATCTAAGGTATTTCTAATTGCCAATACTCTTCCATCCATCATATCTGAAGGCGCCACCATGTCCGCCCCTGCCTGTACATAGGAAAGCGCTGTCTTTTTTAATAATTCTAAGGTTGCATCATTATCCACTTCATATCCATGAAGTACCCCACAATGACCATGAGAAGTGTATTCACACATACAAACATCAGCAATAAAAAATAAATCAGGAAAATTCTTTTTCGCCTCTCTTAAGGCTGTTTGTATCACTCCATTACTAGCATAAGCCCCTGTGCCTAATTCATCCTTTTCTTTTGGAATTCCAAATAGCATTACGCTTTTTACCCCTGCTTCTTTTAGCTTGGCAAGCTTATCTGACATAGTATCCACACTGTAACGAAATTGCCCCTCCATAGAAGGAATTTCCTCTACAATATTACTACCTTCCTTTATAAACATGGGATAAATTAAAGAGTTTGGACTCATTTTAGTCTCTCTTACCATTTCCCGTAATACTTCTTTTTGTCTTAATCTTCTTGGTCGTACTAGCATGTTACCTCTCCATTTCTAACTTATTTTTATTCATTTGCGAAACACTCAAAAACTTTTCTTGTGGTACAAAATATACATTTCCATAAGCAGGTACTTTTGTCCCCGTCGGCACTTATATGCTGTCTTTTAGCATATTATGTGTCGCTACGAGGGACAACGTAGCGCAAGCGTGCCTGCGTTGGTTTGTATATTTTGTACAACTAAGAAAACTTAGTTTCGCAATCACCTATCTAACTTATTTATAATATCAATAAAATGACTAAATTCCTCTTTGCTACTCTCTTTTTTTATTAAAAATAACAATCGCTCCATTTGTTGTTCTAAATTATCTTCCTGCTGTGATTTTAATATATTCTGCTTTACTCTATCAAGACTTTCTTTATTTTCTCTATATAAATACCCTTTGATAAACTCTTCTTCATATTCCCTTAGAAGCTCCTTTGCCTCAGGAACATAGCTTTCCTTCTTTTTATTATTTTCCTTTGCAAGACCCTCCATAGCTTCCATAGAAAAATAAGTAACGAAAGGCAGCTCCTTCACTGCTTCTTCTATATCCTGTGGAATAGCAAGGTCAATGAGCACACGCTTTTTCTCACAAGAAATATGTTTTGATAGCTGCTCCTTTGTCACCGTATAATGCGGACTTTTAGTGGCACTAATAATCACATCCATTTGCTCCATGTACTGATAGCGTTTCTCATAATCCACAATAGTAAAATCCTGCTTTTTACTGTGTAACTCATGGGAAGGATTACTTCTCATAGTAACAAAAATCTGTAGCTTTTTTATACTGAATGCATCCTTTAACAAAATACTTCCAATATCACCAGTTGCCCCAATTATCATTAGCTTTTTATTTTCTAACTCCCCTAGTGCTTCCTTGGCTTGCTTTAAGGCAAGACTTGCAGTAGAAACAGAGGTTTTAGAAAGCATTGTTTGGGTTTTCACCTTTTTTGCAGCAGTAATCGCTAAACGAAAAAGCTGGTTAAAGGTAGTACTACAGTAGCCTAGCTCCTTAGAAAAAAAGTACGCTTGCTTCACCTGACCTAAGATTTGGTCCTCTCCTAGCACAAGAGAATCTAGTCCTGCTGCCACCATAAACAAATGATGAATGGCACCTTCCTTACAAAATCTCAGCATACATTCCTTTACTCCACTCTGATTTTGTACACCTGCTTCCTCAAGCAGAATTCTCTCCATTATTTGAAAGGCTTTCCCATCCTCCATTCCTGCACAATAAGCTTCCGTTCGGTTACAGGTATTTAAAATCACAGCTTCCTTTATACCTTCTTTTTTTAACTGCTTCAGTATACGAAGCTGCTGCTCCTTTGAAAAAGCAAATTTACTTCTTAAGGCGTCGCTGGCAATTTTATAATTCATACTGATTACTTGTATTTTCATAACCTTGTACTTTCTCTTTCTATCCTTTTTATTGCCCTATAATACACTGACAGGTTTGTTCAATTTCCTCTCTTGTATGTGCCATAGATACAAACATTGCTTCATACTGAGAAGGTGCTACATAGATTCCATTTTGAAGCATATGATTAAAATAGTTGGTATATGCTTGGGTATTAGAAGAGGTTGCACTTTCAAAGTCTACTACTTCTTTTTCTGTAAAAAATGCACTAAGAAGAGAGCCTACCTGATTCACTGTAATAGGCTGTCCTGTTTTTTCTCCCCATTTTCTAAAAGCAGCTGCTAATATTTTTGCATTTTCTTCTATTTGATCATAATACTCTGGATGTTGTTTTAAAATAGATAAGGTGGCAATTCCTGCTGTAGTAGCGATAGGGTTACCTGATAGGGTGCCCGCTTGATATACCTCTCCTACTGGGGAAACCTGCTCCATAATCTCAGCCCTTCCACCATAAGCTGCTAAAGGCATTCCACCTCCAATAATTTTTCCAAGGGTTGTCATGTCTGGCTCTATGTTGTATCTTTCCTGAGCTCCGCCATAGCCTAATCGAAAGCCAGTAATCACCTCATCAAAAATTAATACGGAACCGTATTCCTGGGTAATTTTTCTTAGAAAGGAAAGAAAATCTTTGGTAGGAGGTACTACTCCCATATTGGCAGCCACTGGTTCTACAATCACTGCTGCCACCTGTTGTCCATACTCCCCCATAAGAGCTTCAACAGATTCCTTGTCATTGTAATTGGCTACTAGGGTATGCTTTGTATATGCTTTTGGCACACCTTTACTGTCTGGTACTGAAGTAGTTAAGGCAGCAGAGCCTGCTTTTACAAGTAATCCATCTGAATGCCCATGATAATTTCCTCTAAATTTTATAATATAATCCCGATTGGTATAACCTCTAGCAGTACGAATGGCACTCATAGTTGCTTCTGTTCCTGAGTTTACTAATCTAACCTTCTCAATGGAAGGCATTGCCTCCTTTATCATATTGGCTAAAATTAATTCTTTTTCCGTAGGAGCGCCATAGGTTAAACCCTGATCGCAAGCCTTCTTTACTGCCTCAATCACTTCGTCATGCGCGTGACCAAGGATTCCCGGTCCCCAAGAGCACACATAATCAAGGTAAGTATTGCCATCTACGTCTGTAATATGACTTCCTTTGGCACTTTTTATAAATAAAGGATTTCGCCCTACATTTAGAAAGGCTCGAACAGGACTGTTGACACCACCTGGAATCGCTTTTTTGGATTGTTCAAATAAATCATCTGAATTGGTATGGTTCATGTAGTTTCCTCCTAATAATTGGAATATAAAATCAGACACTATTTTAGCACCACGAGAAAAGAATTACAATCTGAGTCTTAAAAAGTATCTACTTACAGACCTAAAAAAATAAAAGCATAATTATTTTGGATGGGCGGTGTATCCATCATCTCAGGTACTCTTTGCAGAGTGTGTCGGGAACCATTTCCGACCTCAAAATAATCATGCTTATTATTATCATATCTTTTTTTATTTATAATATACTATTGTTTTTCTAAGCTGTCAACAAATTTCTCTGTATCATCATCACCTTCTTCCTTAGCTACCAAAGAAATCTTTTTTAATCTTCCACTATGTAAACGTCTTAAGATTTTAGATTCTTGTATATCATGCATGGTAGAAACATATAAATATTCTCCATCTGTATCTAATTTAATTCCAATCATGACATTATCTGCATATTTTTTTACAAGCTCTATACTTGTTTCTTGTTCATTGGGATTAATACCTAAGTAGTCGGGCTCTAATATTATGTCTGGTATATAATCAATATACTTTAAACACTTAAAATGTTTCCTTTTAACCATATGTGAAGGCAGACCTTTTGACCTATATATTTCTAATTCTTTTATATTTATTCCTAAAATATCATTAAAGTGAGGATTATATTTTCCTACTTTTAGCAATTCTTTTTCTTCTTTCATATCAACATCCTTATAAATAAGATAAAAACCAACCCACACTCGAACATACATTCTATCTTATTGTATATCAGTATACCAAAGAAATCAAGTAAATTTTATTGATTAAATCATAGTAATTTGCCTTCTCCACTCATTTATAAGCTTTTCTAATATCCAAGCTACATTAGCGGGACTTGTGGAGGGAAGACAACTTGCCTCTTGTATCATAATTTACTCATTCTCCCGTCTAACCTTTTCTAGAAATGTAGCACATTCTGGATATTTTTCTACTGTTTCCCCACTGTTTCCATCAATATAAAAAAACTTTGACGGATAATAATATTTACACATTACGTTCTTAATCCCACGTCTTCCTACATTCGTATCCTCACCATACACTTCAAAGGCCGCCTTTGCCTCCTGATCGGTTATAATATACCCGCAAAGTCCTTTATTAGATTGAACCGCCCAAATTACATTTTCCATAGTAGGAACATAATCAGCCAAAATTGCTAAAAACTCTCTTATACTTGTTTCTCTGTTAATGGTAATTTCCTTGCAATGTGGCATACAATCATCACCCATACAAACGCTGTCTCGGTCTATCTGAATTATTTTATCTTTAAACATGTACCTTCTCCTTTTGACAAAATCAAATCTCATTTTGTTCTCTATTTTACCACATCTATCTATATAAATGAAAATATATATTCTAAAATTTTCCTAAAATTTTTGCAAAAACGATTGTAATTTTATCTATCTTCTGTACAAAAATATATTATTGTCTATAAAAATTGTCGTATTACAACGTATTTTCCTAAGATTCCACTTCTGGAATCATAATTCCAACATATGTACAAAGTATATTCATATTTCATTAAGGCTTTACACCAACAAAAAAAGTCCCTATAATATAAGTATCAACTTATGAAAGGGGCAAAGAAATGAGTGATTCTAACATGGGTATGACAGACAAACAATTTAATGGTTTTATTCGTTTTATTTTAGACGATATAACCGAAGTAATTGATGCATTGGCAGAAGGTAAAGAAAAAGAAAAATTAAAAAAAGTAGCAAATAATTTACAACAAATTCTTGAAGATTAAAACTAATTCATAAACAAGGTGTATTGTTTTATTTGGAGTACAAAACTTTGTAGTCTTAGGTTAATTAGGCAATAATCAACCCACATTTTCGCGTGAAAATGTGGGCTATTTTTGTTTTTTGATTGGAAATTTCATTTAACATAATATATTTTATAAAGATTTTTTCTTCAACGCTCGAAAACTGCATATATAAGAGATAATAAGTGATAAAACCACTCCCAAAATAACAATAATTGCAAAACCAGTATTAGAAATATTCTCAAATGTATGTTGCATTGCAACAAGCTTTTCTTCCCCAAGCAATTTTTTCAAAACAAAAACTAAAATTAAAGCAACACCAAAGATAACCATGATAATCATTCTACTTCCATTGGCACCAAACCTAATCTGGATTGGAATGATAAATGCCATCATAAATGTAATGATTGCAAGAAACGAAAAAAGCATCGGCATTTCAGAAAGTAAATCTACACTTTCTCCACGCATTATACCAGACACAGAATAAATTACAATGGATATAATCCAAGATAAAATTCCTGCAATACCACAAAATATATACTTTTCAGTTACATAAGCCTTTGTATCAATCGGTAATGTGAATAAAAATGTAAAACCCTGATCAAGCTCATCATAAGATATGGTACTAACAGTAAGTATCAGAACTAAAATCGGCAAATACCCTAAAATAAAAGTTCCCTCTGTGGTATAGCCAAGCATCACTGCCAACGCAAGAAATGCAACCATGATTTGTTTTCTTTGAAGAAGAAGTCTTAAATCCTTTTCTACTAATCCAGCCATTATCGATACCCTCCTGTCATAATCAATATTAGCTCATCTATTCCACCATTTTCAATTACAATACCAGGATAATTTTCCCTATAAAAGCTTTTTTGGTTGGTAAAACAAGCATATCCATATTTTTCTTTTAAGCTCTTAATAATGTATTCCTTATCTAATTTTTCATATGTAGCCTCATCCACCTTTAAAATGCCGTACTGATCAAGGATTACATCTGTATCCTCATGCACTAAAATTTTCCCATTATGAATCAGATAGATATCATCGCACAACTCTTCTAAATCTGAGGAAATGTGTGATGTAATCAAAATAGAGCGCTCCTCATCTTCCACTAGATATTCTCTTAGCATATCAAGGATTTCGTTTCTTGCCTCTACATCAAGACCAACCGTAGGCTCATCCATAATTAGAAGCTTTGCCTTATGAGTCATTGCAACTAAAACCCGTAGCTTTGCTCGCATACCTGTGGAAAATTCACGAATCACTTTCTTCATTGGAATATTCAGTTCCTTACATTTCTTTTGAAATAAAACCTGATCAAATTCTGGGTACATTTTACGAAGTATTTTTTCTACATCATTTACACAAAGGTAGGAACTAAAGCCAGCCTCTGCCAGGGCAACCCCAATTTTCTCCTTATCTCTTCCTGTTAAAGCTATACTTTCTTTATCAAATACAGCTACACTGCCACTATCTGGTTTCACCAGTCCAAGTATCATTTTAATTGTGGTGCTTTTCCCTGCGCCGTTCTTTCCCACAAGACCTGTCACTTTACCAGCTGGCACTTTTAGAGAAACCTCTAATTCAAAGTCCTTATATTTCTTTTTCACATCCTGTACAACTATCATTCATAGACCTCCAATAAGATTTCCATAATTCCATATATTTCTTCTCTGGTCATTTTCACAGACTTTGCCTTCTCTACTGCCTTTGCAAAATCGTCCTCTACTGCCTTTTTCCTAGCTTCTAATGCCAGTTGTTTATCAGCTGCAGAAACAAAAGTTCCTTTCCCATGAATAGTGGTAACAAAACCTTCTTCTTCCAACTTATCGTATGCCTTCTTCACAGTAAGTGCGCTAATCTTTAATTCGCCTGATAGTGCACGAACTGAGGGAAGTGCCTCATTATCTTCAAGTTTTCCTGATATAATTTCAGATTTAATTTGTTCCATCAGCTGTTCATAGATTGGAATCATAGATGAATTATTTAGTATTATATGCATATTCTTACACCTTTCACATATCACAAGCTTTGCTTGTGATACTGTCACTAATAAATATTTGAACGTTCACTTTCAAAATTTTCCTCCGGATACAAACAGTATATAACAGTATAAAACTGTTGTCAACTGTTATATGCTGTTTGTACGAAATTTTTCTATAAGATTGAATAGAAAAAATATGTTATACTTATCGTCTTGTTATTAGTATAAGGGATTTCTATTATTATCTTACTATAAGGATGACCTTGAAGCTTCTCTCTTAATCAGCAGGCACCAATAATTCTTTTACCTCATACAAGTCCTTGAAAATATAACGTGCCTTTTCTTTCATCTCTTGATTCGGCTCAATCAAGTCTGGTACCATAATTGGAATCATCCCACCTGCAAATGCTGCTCGAATCCCATTGTATGAGTCTTCAATCACATACGCTTGTTCTGGCAACACACCTAGCAGCTTAGCTGCCCTTAAAAAGATATCTGGCTCTGGTTTGCTTCTCTCAACCATGTCCCCTCCAACGATTACATCAAAATATTCTCTTAATCCTGCATCCTCAATTTGCTTTTCAACAATTGGGGTTCTAGTAGATGATGCAATTGCAAGCTTGTACCCCTTTTCCTGCAAGCTAACTAATAATTCCCTTATTCCTGGCTTCATAGGTAATCTTCCGTTATCATACCTTTCATGATAATCCTTAGACAGTTCTTCCTTATACTCATCATAAGGAAAATCCTCCCCGTAATAATCTAGAAAAATTTGCCTCGTCATTACAGCATTCACACCAACACATTTCATATATAACATTTCTATATCTGTAAGCTTATATTTCGTAGCCAATTCCATCCAACCGTTGTAGATAGCTCGTTCAGAATCAAAAATAACACCATCCATATCAAAAATTACTGCTTTCGTCTCCATTTTAACTTCTCCTCAAATTCATTTCTCTTTATATCTTTTTCTGTATCTCTATCATATACATATATTACTCTGATTAGACAACCTTCTTGTAACGCTGCAAATGTTGCCATACTAATCTCCATTTCTGAGCAATTCCTTGCGAAGAGGCGATGAAAAATCTGCATTGCAGTTTTTCATCTGCCATCAAAGCTATTTGTTTTTGCTCATAAACAAATAGCCGTGTGAAAAATAAGATCTTCAGACTTATTTTTCACACTAGCCACTCCTATAGATACATAGCTAAAAATATGAAATGGAATGAACAATGGTAATAAAAATAATAAAAAACCAGTCACTTTGTTTGCCTTTGTATGTAAAAAAACAATTTTATGCTGACATACATATCCCCATATAAGATTGATACATTTTATGATTGCTATTAGAAAAATCCATATCCACAACCAGGTAGAAATATGGAGAACAGGTAAAATTTTTGAAAGACATATTACTACAAACATCAAATCGGCAATACTGTCCAAAATCTCACCAATCTTACTTTCTGTATGTGTTTTTCTTGCAATAAAACCATCCACCATATCTGAAATTCCGCAGTAAATGTATAAAACATCAAAAATAACAGAAAATGGTTTCAACAAAAGCAATACAACTGCTACTAGCAATCGACTAATTGTAATTATATTCGCAAAATATTTGATACAACATCTCCCCTTTCAAATTCCAATTAACTACATGAAGTATCTACCTTTTTATTCTCTCATCCGTCACAATATGCTCTATCCCTTTATGCTCCTTGCTTAAATACTCTTTTAAAAAGGTAGGAAAGGCTTTCACCTGATCAAGCTCTTCTAAGGGCACCCAGTGCATAAGCTCCTTATCTCCAAATGCACTAATACTGTTGCTATTTAATTCTTTTGTTCCCCTTGGCTTCATCATGTAATAAAAGCTTAACTCATGACACTCCAACCCTTTCAGTGTTCCTGTATTATCATTGAAAAAATTCTCATGTATCACTGCAAGATAATCAATCTCATAATGAACACCTGTCTCCTCATATACCTCTCGAAGAACAGCCTCCTCTGCCGTTTCTCCCATATGAACTCCACCACCAATAGAATAATAATAATCGTCTCTTTGGTTGCTAGCAAAAAGGGCACAGCCCTTCTCTATAATAATTGCTGCAGCCCGATACCGAAACCAGTTATTTTCTTTTGTAAATCCACAATCGTACATTTTTATTTCCCTCCTAAATCAATTCTATAAGTTTTCTTCTACTTATAAAAATCCCCATAATCCCCCTATTAGCTAATGATAATTTTAGTATAGCAAAATACCCATCTGCTTTCCACCCCAAATCCGCATCCTAAAAAAACTTCAAAGAAAAAGATGATTTATATCACTTCTATCACTTGCTGCAAGGAATCAAAATCCGTAAAGTCCACCTTTTGATTATAGGTTTCTATCATATCTCTTACTTCGGCTGTTTTTTCTTCTTCTGGAGTATTCTTGGCTTTCTTATATACAAGGGACATCATTGTTTTATGCATGAAATTTAGCTTGCTATAATCAATGCCACCACGTAGATGTAAAATTTTAGTTCTATCTAAAATAGGTTGTGGCACCTGTTGATGAATTGACTTTTTAATATGGTCTGTATTGTTTGTATTAGTAACATCAGACAAGCCTACTGTTACAATAATAAGCTGTGCATTTTGTGGCAATGCTTTTATTGTATTTTTTAGTCCCTTTACGCCACCTGCATACAATCCACCAAAGTGAATAATTTCATCATACGCGGATAAATCCTTGATTTTTTCATAGCTCATTACTGAAATTCCTGTTAGTTCAGACAATTTTTCTGCATATCGTTTAGTTGTTCCATACTGACTACCATAAATAATAATTTTTTTCATATTTCTTCATCCTCTTTCTACTCTTTTATTTCTAAAAACAGTTTCTGATTAAAATATAATGCGAATCCTCCTAATACAACAAAGGAAAGACTTTTTGTAATCAAAGCAGGAATCGGCATATCACATCCCGACACTACTTGACAGATTGTTTGTGGAAACATCATGATACCAACAATCATGCACATTTTTAATAAAATTGCTAACAACAAGGTTCCTATGATATTTTTCTTTTTCATTAGATATATGGTAACGAAGCAAATTGGACTAATGATTCCCATATCTAAAACATATGTAATATTTGTGGTATATACACCGATTAAGGATAATGTCCCACCCTTTATAGCTGACGGTATTACATCTGGAAGCCACGCCACAATTAAAGCAATACCAGAAAGTATTAAAAATACCTTTAGTCCTTTTGTTGGGACACATTTTTTGTCTAATTTTATACTACATATATGGGTGAACATGCCAAACAGACTGCAAGCAAACAATGCCACATATACTAGAAACAGCCTGTTATAGGTTAGTCCAAAGGCAAGACTTGCAGCATAATAAAATGCACCTGCATAAATAGATACAAGTTTTAGTTTTGATATATCATCCCCCTTTTTTACATAATTTGCATACGCAAAGATAAACATAGGTACAACTACAAATAAGATGCAAATATCTGTTCCAATGGAAATTGGTGCTAGAAAATAGGTATCGTGAGCATATATGCCATATCCGTACATTTGCACTGTATGACCATATTGATTTATAATCTCATATGATTTTGTAAAATTAATTGACATAATCCCTGCAACACTAGTTATTATTAACAAAGCAATGGTTATAAGTGTCAGGTAATCCTTTCTTTTCGTCATCAAAAACACCTCCTATAATGCTTTTAAATTATCTTCAATTTGAATAATTGTTTGAATGGTGACCTGTAATTGCTCCTCAGGTATTCCAGTAAACATTTTTTTCATAATATGACTACTGGTTTCTTGATTCTTTTCGCAAAATTCTATGCAATACTTTGTAAGCTCAATTCTTTGCTTTCTCTTATCCTTTTCATCTGTAACGATATTCACAAACCCTTTCTTCTCTAGTTTTAAAAGAATTTGTTTCACATTTTGGTGAGAGCTTCCCATAATTTCTGCAAGCTCATTGATAGTAGGTTTTTCCTTACATAAATTAATACATATAATGGCAAAAAACTGCTTCCAGCTTATTTCTTCCATAGTTTTGTCCGCAACAGCTTGAAAACGATTTTCAAAGGCGCTCAATAATCCTAATAAAAAATAGGATGCTTCTATACCATTAAAATTTACTTTTTCATTCTTAATCACTTCTCTTATTTTCATTTCTTCCTCCAATTATGTAATATATTACTTTTTTAAATGTAACATATTACCTTTTGTATGTCAATCAAATTTCCTATGACGAAAAAAAGAGCGATTGATTGCTTAACCACTCTTTTCCAAGTAAAATAAATATTAATTTTCGATATAGCCAACTGTACAACAAACGTCAAAAAATCATCCATATTAGCAATATTATTTATCTGTTCAACTGGATTTTTCATATAAACTTCCTCCACAATTCAAATTAATTCTGTAATAATAGCTTCTATCTCTATACAAGCATCTTCAATCTTTATTGCTGTCTCTTCATCAAAAAAGCGACTTCCTCCAGCAAGTTGATTAATTAATTCCATAATTGCTACCACATCATCAATCGGGACATTACCATCCTTCTTCCATATCTTTACATTATCAACAAGTACCCTTTTTATTGTTTCATATTCTTCGGAATCAAAGAAATTTTCACATCTTAACTTGACTAAGAATTCATTTTTATCATTTATTAAATCACTAATTTTTTGTAAATGACCGTCCATTCTAGACACATCCTCATCTTACTTATTATCTTGCTTATTATCTTGTCCATTAAATATCAATTTTATTTATTACCCTTTTCCTTTCATAGATTTTCTTTTCTGTTTTTTGGAATCTTCCCTATTTATTGACGAAAAAGGAATACTCTTTTTCTGCTTTAGCATTTGATCAAAGACTATATGTTCTCTCTTCTTTTTTCCCATCTGAAACCTCCATTATAATAGTTTAGTAGGCATTTGCGAAACGCTCCAAAAAACTTATTTTAGTTGTACAAAATATACAATTCCATAAGCAAGCACTTTGTCCCCGTCGCCACTTATGCGTCGTATTTTGACGCATTATGTGGTGCAACGAGGGGCAACGTAGCGAGAGCGTGCTTGCATTGGTATGTATATTTTGTACAACTGATTGAAAATAAAGCTTCGTTTCGCAATTACCTA
>JAFPBJ010000210.1 GCA_017390525.1 Lachnospiraceae bacterium
AAAGTGGACAAGTCCACATCATCTCCCTAAATCCCTCTCTCTAGAGGGACTTGTTCACTTTGTCGCGCGAATCGCATATCACGAAGTGATAATTTCCTTATGCGATTCTGCGCATATTATTTTTGTTCAATAGGACAGTTCGGAGAACTTTCCTATTGAATAATAAAAAACTCCAATCACAAAGACTGGAGTTTTTTACTACTTTATGTAACTTAGCATAAACTAATTCCTGAAGCATAATCATCATTTACTACATAGTAAATCATATTTTCCTCTGGTTTAATATATACTCTAACCTTTTCAACAGATTCTGTAACATGACCTTCTGCAATATATGCATTCTTTACACGTTCAACTACATCTGCTGCAAATACTTCCTGATTACCAAACTGCACAAAAATTTCTTCTTTTACAGCAACCTCTTTTTTCTCTGCTGTCTTTTTTACAGTTGTCTTCTTTTCAACAACCTTTTTCTCTGTAGCCTTCTTTGCCACTGGCTTCTTTTCTTCACTTTTTTCTTCTTTTGTTTCAACGCTTACTGTTTCAGCAAGTTTCTCCTGCTTAAACTCTTCTGCTACTACAGCAGCAGCCTTTTCTACTGTTTTCTTAACAGTTTCTGTCTTCACGCTCTTACCCTTTGTTACTGGATTAACTCTTTTCATTATTACTCCTCCTTATACAACTGCAGGACTATCTTTAAATTTTCAACTATTTCATCCCTTAATAGTTACATTTATTATTAATAATATCCTACTTTTTCTAATTTTATGTTCTTTACCGCTTTCACGCATACATAGCATATCATAAAAAAGCAAGTAATTCAATTTGTTTACATAAATTTTTTATTTTTTCTACATTTTACCTGCAAATCATACTCTTCTTTATTAATCTCTGCCTATTGAGAAATAGACGTATACAATATCATTCCTCTGTACATACTAAAGAAAAAGGAGGGAAAAATATGCGTAATAAATTATTAGATTGTATCGCTTTAACCATAGCTATTATTGGCGCCATTAACTGGGGACTTATTGGATTCCTCGATTTTAACCTTGTTGCTGCAATTTTTGGTAGTATGACATGGCTTTCACGCATCATCTATGGTTTAGTTGGTGTATGTGGTCTATATTTAATCACATTCTACATGCGTTTAAGCAACAGCGAAGCCGATATGTAAAATTTTATAAGAAAAATAGATTGTTACCTTTTTAGCACAACATCATATGTATTGAAAAAGCTATTTACCTGATTATTAGATAAATAGCTTTTGTTGTAATTATTCAGTACCTTCATAATTACAATTCACAAATCCATTTAAATCAGCTTTGCTGATGAACTTTGCTCACTCCTGAATCATGTTCTTAAGGTCTCTGCAACAAGTGCTTCGACCTGTACTAAATAGTTACCTTTTTCTTCATTTATTATTGATAAAAAATCTGTACAAGAGGCGAATCCTTATCAAGAATAATGGTTTTATCTCCACCCTTTATAGCATTCTTTACAGCATCCAGACTTCTAGTAAAACTATAAAAATCAGCCTTTGCTGCATCATTATAAGCCTCTGACATAATTCTCATATACTCTGCCTCACCCTCTGCCATAAGAATTTCTGCTTGCTTATTTGATTCTGAAATTAGTAATGAAGCTTCCTTATCTGTTGTATTACGAATCACCTGTGCCTCAGCATTACCCTCTGCAGTATAGGTTGCTGCAATATTCTGTCTCTCTGAAATCATACGTTCAAATACTGCATCCTTATTATCTTCTGGCAAGTCAAGAAGTTTAATCTCTACTGTTTCAATCTCTATACCATACTGTCCAATGGAACTCGTAGCATTACTCATTATATGATTTGTCAATTCCTGCCCTCTTGCTGCTATAATATCATTCTGAGTCATACTACTGATTACATTTTTTACAGCATTGTAAACGGCAACATCAATACGTCCTTCTGCATTAACTGTTGAAGAATTTAATGTCTGAGCAAATGCTTTTGGATCTATAATTCTCCATAACACAAAGCTATCAACAATCATTGACTTTTTATCTTTTGTAATTACATCTGACTTGGCGATATCATATAACAGCAATTCCTTAGATACGGTATCTACCTCCTGCATAATCGGAAGTTTTATATACAACCCTGGTTCCGAAATTACTTTTTCAATCTTTCCAAATTCTTTTACGATTCCATATTGATTCTCACGAATAACAAAAGCAGAATTTAATACAACAATCAAAGCTGCTATTACTACTACAATTCCAAATACCTTACCAATATTCTTTTTCATTGTATCCTCCTCCTACTGTGTATTCTCTGCACTCTGCTGATTTGATGTTGTTTCATTTAATCCTTTTATCTGAAGTTCATCCAAATATAATGTCTTATTCAAATCACCATTGCCATTATCAATAATAAGTTTTACTCCTGGTAAAACATCTTCCATTGTCTCATAAAACATACGTTGTTTTGTTATCAAAGGATTCTTTGTATACTCTTCATACATTTCATTAAATCGAACTACCTGAGCCGTTGCTTCATTAATTCTTGCCTGTTTCTGCGCCTCAGCATCCTGAATAATTTGGTCTGCTTTTGCACTTGCCTCTGGAATCTTTTCATTTTGATACTTATTGGCATTATTAATTGCTGTTTCCTTACCCTGTTTTGCAGTTTCTACCGCTTTAAATGCCTCTATAACCGTCTGTGTTGGCGGCTCTGCATCCTGTATTGAAATATTAACCAACATCAGTCCTATATCCTGCTGTTCAAGCTTTTCAATAATCATTTCCCTAATTGCTGCCTGAATCTCGCTCTTTCCTGTTGTAATAACATCATCTACCGTATAATTACTTACCACATTACGAATACATGACTGCGCAATATTCTTCAATATTTCTTCTGGTCTTGCAGAATTATACAAATATTTTATAGGGTCAGATACCTTATACTCTACATAAAAATCAACGTTTACAAAATTGAAATCAGACGTAATCATAAGTGATTCTGTCGCATACATATCTCCATTTTGCTCTGTTGCGGTTCCCTGGGCATATCCAATAGGAAATCCTTGAATGGTTGTATTAACTCTTGTTACTTTTTGAATAAATGGAATCTTAAAATGAAGTCCTGATGTTACAACTCCACCAGCTTTACCAAACGTAGTTACCACGCCTTGTTCCTGTTCTCTGATCGAATATACCGACTCATAAGATACTAATAAAACTAATACAATCGCTACAACAATCCCTATACTCGTTCCTTTTTTCTTTTGTTGTCTGTTCCAATTAAAACGCGTTCTACCATTTTCACTGTTTCCAGCATTACCACCACTATTAAATTCTCTAAAATTTTCTGCCATAATTTCTCCTTTGTCCTTTCTTCTTGGTAATATTATGAAATCTATTTTCTTTTTAATACTTCAAGAATATAGTTCCACATCCTTTCTGTTGAAGAAATACTAAGTCTTTCTTCCGTTGTATGAATATCATAAATATTGGGGCCAAATGAAACGCAGTCAAGTCCTGGTATTTTTGATATCATAATACCACACTCTAATCCTGCATGAATTGCTTCAACCTTTGGTTTTATACCAAACATTTCCTCATACACCTGAAGCATGGTCGCTCTAAGCTTAGAATCCGGATCATACTGCCATCCAGGATAATCTCCGTGAACGCTTATACTACCTCCTGCAAGACTACTAACCACTTCCATTTGTTCCATTATATATTTCTTGGCTGATTCAATAGAACTTCTAATCGCACTCGATGCTATCATTTCATTTTCTTCTAGCTTTAAAATTCCTACATTTAAAGAAGTTTCTACTAAACCTGCTATATCAATACTCATTGCCATAATACCATTCGGAAGTACCATAAGGAAATCAATAACACGCTTGGTTGATTCTTGTTTTAAAATCCTTTTATTTTGATTTCCTAGCCTTACAGAAATCAAATAAAGTTCTTTCTCCTTTGTATTATACTCATTTTTTAATATTTCTTCTATTTTCTTGACAAATTCAACAAATCGCTTCTCCTGAGTGTTTTCTACTAATACAACTGCTTCCGCTTCTCTTGGAATGGCATTGTCTTTTTCACCACCGCTCAAATCAGCAATTTGAATTGGCATTTCTTTTGAAATCATATATAAAACACGGCCTAACATCTTAATCGCATTACCACGTTCCTTATTAATCTCTACTCCTGAATGACCTCCAAGAAGCCCTCCTACCTTAATCTTATAAAATATTCCTGCCTTTTCTTCACGCACAATAGGAATATTGCAGTCAATTCTTGCTCCACCTGCACAACTAGCCAATAGAATACCTTCTTCTTCGGAGTCGATGTTCATCATTCTCTTAGCCTTTAACATAGATAAATCTATTGCCGTTGCGCCTTCCATACCAATCTCTTCATCTGTTGTAATAACAGCCTCAATTCTAGGATGCGCAATATCATCAGAATCCATAATTGCTAAAATGTATGCTACTGCAATTCCATCATCACCACCTAGGCTAGTTCCTTCCGCATAAATAAAGTCCCCATCTATCTTTAATTTTAATGGTTCCTTCTCTAAATCAATTTCACAATCTACTTTTTTTACAGTTACCATATCCATATGTCCCTGCAAAATAATAGGTTCAACCTCTTCGTAGCCTTGTGTAGCTTCCTTAACTATTATAATGTTATTAGCATAATCTCTTACATGAAATAATCCACGCTCTTTTGCAAATTGCTCTAAGTAACTACTAATTCCATCTAAATTACCTGAACCATGTGGAATATTACATATTTCCTCAAAATATTGAAATACCTTTGCAGGCTGTAACTCTTTTAATATCTGCATACATTACCCTCCTTATTTTATCATCACAATTTCTTTCTATATTATAATATATTTATTTGTTCTTTATCTTTGTTATGATGTTTTAAAATATACCAAATTTCTTTCTTTTCGTAAATATCTTTTCCTTCTATTTCACTTTCATTTAATAAACAATAAAACAATTTTAATTATAAAAAAAATATAAACGCAAACAACTGCAACGCGCTGACAAACTAACCAGTAACTACGCCTAAAGCCTCTCAGCAAAGGCTTCGAGCCTAGTCTCCATAACTGGTGGATTTTGTCAGTCGCTAAAAGCGCAGTTTGAAATGTTTGCTTATTATATATTTTTGTGCAAATTGCCATACCACATTTTGAATACCACCTTTTGACACCTTAATCCTAAAATACAAAAAAGTCCTACATATAACTGCAAGACTTTACCTACTATTTCTTTATGAAATATTTTCGTATTCCTTCAAAACCGAACACACAAATC
>JAFPBJ010000211.1 GCA_017390525.1 Lachnospiraceae bacterium
CCAAAACCTTTAATATTGCTGGACTTCAGATTTCCAATATTTTTATTCCAAATGAAGAAATTAGGAAAAAATTTAAACATGCAGTAGATGCCAGCGGCTATAGTCAGGTAAACACCTTCGGATTAGTGGCTTGTAAGGCAGCTTACGACAAAGGGGAAGAATGGCTAGCAGAGCTTAAGGAATATTTACAGGGAAATCTAGACTTTCTTCGCGACTTCTTTCAAAAGGAGCTACCACAGCTTGATTTAATCGAGCCAGAGGGCACATATCTCATTTGGTTTGACTGTAGCAGACTGAACCTAACTGCAAAGGGCTTAGAGGACTTAATTGTAAACCGTAGCAAACTTTGGTTAGACAGAGGTGGAATGTTTGGAAAAGAAACTGTCCAGTTCCAGCGCATTAATATTGCCTGCCCAAGAGCCACGCTAAAGCAAGCACTAGAACAGCTTAAGAAAGGGATTGAGAGCTTGTAGATGTGAAAAAAGGACCATCACGGCAATATCATTAAGTTAAGAATGATATTGTTATGACGGTCCTTTTCTTCTATCCCTTTTGATTTAAAATGACTCCTAATTCTTCCATTCCTTTTTGTACCCCTTCCATAGAGCTTAGGATTTCTCCAATTCCTGATACCTGCTCTACAGTGGAAGCGCTAATTTCAGCTGTACTGCTTGCTGATTGTTTAGACATCACTTCAACCTTTTCCATGGATGCTTTTAGCTTATCCTTAATTTCAAATATGCTAGACAAATCATTTTTTAGTCCATTGGTTACTTGTAGCACCACTTCAGAGGATTGTAACATGGTTTCAAATACATCCACTGTAAGGTTAAGCTGCTCATGAGATTCCTCTACTACCTCATGGTTATTATCCATAATTTCACTGGTGTGTTCTATGGTGTGAATAATGTCCTTTAGAATCTCATCAATTTTTTGTGTGGCTTTGGCTGATTCTGAGGATAGATTATTAATCTCATCAGCAACTACTGCAAAGCCCTTTCCTGCCTCACCAGCTCTTGCTGCCTCAATTGCCGCATTTAGCGCTAGTAAATTGGTTTGCTGTGCAATTTGGTTAATGCTATCAATAATTTCTACAATCAAGCTGGATTTATTTAGCAATGTAGCAATTTCCTCGGATGCCTCCTTAGTTGCCTGCAAATTTCTATCAAATTTCTCTGAAAGCTTACCAATAGATGCAATTCCCTCCTCATTCTTTTCTTTTAAACGATTCATATTATCTACCGTTTCATTTACTTGATTCTCGGAATGATAAATTTCTTCATTTAAATTACGAAAGATTTCCACACTATCATTTACTTCCTTGATTTGCAGCTCTGCGCTAGCAGATATTTCCTCTGTAGAACAAACAATTCCTTGAGAAAGCTTATCCACTGCTGCCACAGATTCTAAAATTTTCCCCGAAGATTCCTGCACACTGTCAAAGGTTGTTTTTACAGTATCTAACAGCTGCTCCACTTCGCTTTCCTTTGCTTCCACGTTGGCAAATAGCCCTCTAGCACGTCCTGCAATAAATACACAGGTAATAAGAAGTAAAATGTAAACCAATAAAATAAATACCCAAATAGATGCTGTATGCATTTTAAGAAATGCCCCTGGAAAAATAAGCAATAAAATTGCATTTGGAATTATAGTTGCCAATGCATTTACCTTTATTACATTTAACCTGAATCCGTGAAACTGAATATCTTTTTATGCCGATACGATTAATTTCTTCGAATCGGCATATATTTTTTTAATATGTCTATCTTGCTTGTCAAAATGAAAGATTTGTCCTGTAAAAGGGTATACTTCCCCCTATAGGA
>JAFPBJ010000212.1 GCA_017390525.1 Lachnospiraceae bacterium
CCCCTTGCTAATTTTTTACTTTGTATTTCCAATAACGCCAGTCCTATGTTTATTATTGGTTATGTTTTAGTTTCTACCTTACATTCCTCCATTCATCCAATTATTTTCTTTTCCTTTTTATATTTACCTGTTCTGTTATATGCTTGTTTCTATTATTTGAAACATAAAGAGGACAAAACTGATTTAAAAAGCTGCAATTTATCAAAACAAGAAACTTATTCTACTTTTGTGGATGATTCAATGACAAATGCATTAAAAATTATTTTAAAAATCGGCTGTTACATTATGCTATTTTCCATTTTTATGGAATGTATGAAGGTGTTGCTCCCAGTAAAAAAGCTGCCATACCTTTGTTTTATTAGCTGCTTAGAAATTACCAACGGAATTCATTTGCTGTTTCATTCCCATATTTCCCTACAAATAAAAACAGCTCTGATTACTGCCTTAACCGCTTTTGGGGGCTTTTGTAGTGTTGCCCAAACCAAAAGTGTTATTACAGTACCAGAGCTGTCAATTACAAACTATATAGTTACAAAATTATTTTTTTCTTGCTGTAGCGGACTTTTATGCTACTACTATCTCATTTTATTTTCTTAGTTTTCTTCACTAGGTTGCACTTCTTCATCCGTTGTTGGCTCATTTTCTGCCTTGTTTTCTTCTACTTCTGTTGCACCTTGAATTTGAGCTTCAATTTCCTGACGATTGGTTGCAATTACTTTTACATTATCCTCTAACATATGAACCATTTGATTCATTTGTTGTTTTTGGTCCTCTAAGGATTTTTGAATAAAGGCTTCAATATCAAGTAACGTATCCTTAGTATAATGCATAGCACCAATTCTAATTTCGTTGGCATCATTTGTTGCTGCATCTACAATATTTTGTGCCTCAATGGATGCTTGTGCAATAATTTCTCTCGCCTTTTGTTGTGCTAATTCTACAATTTCATGCTCATCTACAAGAGTAGAGGCTTCTGATTTCGCTCCTGTTAAAAGCTGATCTGCCTTTTGCTTCGCATCCTCTAAGATTGCCTCTTTATTAAGCATTACTTTTCTACAACGCTCAATCTCACTTGGCATTTTAAGACGTAATTCATCTAACATAGAAAGCAATTCCTCTTTTGGTACAATTACCTTAGTAGAGGAAAGAGGTTGATACTTACAACTATCTACAAATATTTCAATTTCAGTAATTAAATCTTCAATTCCTAATTTTGCCATTTTTATCCTTATGCATTTTAATACTGCATTTTCCTTTCTTTTTATTTGTATTCTGTTTGCATTTTTCTTAATTTTTCACTTACCTGTTGCTCAATCTGTTTTGGCACAAAATGTTCTAATGGTCTACCATATTTTCCTATTTCTTTTACTATACTTGAGCTTAAATAAGAATATTGTACATTGGTAGTTAAGAAAATTGTTTCCACATCAGGATTTAGCTTCTTATTCGTCTGCGTCATTTGTAATTCATATTCAAAGTCTGTTACTGCCCGCAAGCCTCTAATAATCACGTTTGCATGAATCTCTTCTGCAAAATCCACTAGTAAGCCTTGAAATGCTACCACTGACACATTACTTAAATTTTTTGTTACTTCTCTCAACATAATAACACGTTCTTCCACAGAAAACAACGGTGACTTAGCAGAGTTATTTAAAACACCAATTACTAACTCATCTACAATCTTAGCAGAACGTTCAATAATATCCAAATGCCCTAATGTAACTGGGTCAAAGCTCCCAGGATAAATTGCTTTACTCATATTATTTATACTTATCCTTTCTTTGTTTCCAAAAATATATGCTGATTGGTTTTATATTTTTTTTCTTTTAAAATTTCATAGCCTAACTCTGTTACATAAGAAAAATCTGTTTGTAAATCTGCTTCAATGATAATTAAAGCATCCTCCTTTAAAATTGATTTTTCTTTTAATTGTTCTAAAACTCTTCGTTCTAGCAACTGACCATAAGGCGGATCCATAAAAATATAATCAAACTTGATTCCCTGGGTATGTAGTTTTGTCAGGGCAAAAAAAACGTCTTCTGCTAAAACAACGCCTCCTTGCGTTAAATTAGTATGCTCTAAATTCCCTTTAATACAAGAAATTGCCTTTGAATTTTGCTCTACAAAATAACACTGACTTGCTCCCCTACTTAATGCTTCTATGCCAATTGCACCACTTCCACTAAATAAATCCAAAAAAACAGCTTCTGGCATTCCATGGCCTATCATATTAAATAGCGTTTCCTTGATTCTATCAGTAGTAGGTCTCGTCTCAAGTCCTGGCACCGTCTCAAGCTTAAGTCTTCTTGCACTTCCTGCAATGACTCTCATAATGCTCCTCCATTCTTTCATACCTTATCTATTTTATTTTATAGTAAGATAAAAATTTGTCAACAAAAAAAGAAAGAGTTTCTATAAGAAACCCTATAAAAACTCCTTCTTTTTCAATTTTAGTTAAGAATTAGACTCATTTGCCATTTGTTTTTCTTGCTCTTCAATCATTTTCTTAACCATGTAACCTCCAACACTTCCATTTTGATATGATGTTAAGTCACCATTGTAGCCTTCTTTTAAAGGAACACCCAATTCAGATGCCACCTCATATTTAAAACGATCTAAGGCTGCCTTTGCTTCAGGTACTTCTGGTCTGTTTGAAGATCTACTCATAATAAAACCCTCCATTCATTCAACATGCGTTTCATAGTTGTTTGTTACAAGGTTATTATGTGTATCACAAAATAAAATAGACTAGCAATTTTTTCAAATATGATAAGATAAATTTTCATCTATAGTGTTTAAATATGGATTTTTATATTGGTTTATATCCGTGTTTTCTTGTTTCAAGGTTTGCACCGTTTCATTTGCCCAGGATAAAATCTCTGCATGATTGTAAATATCCCCCAATTGAAAATGAAGCAATCCACTTTGACGAATCCCAAAGAAATCACCTGGACCTCTTAATTTTAAATCTTCTTCTGCAATATAAAAACCATCATTCGAATTTTTTAAAACATTTAATCGTTCTGTAGCTACCTTTGATTGATTTCCTTGAATAAAGATACAATAAGATTGCTGATTACCACGCCCTACACGACCTCTTAATTGATGTAATTGAGCAAGCCCAAAGCGTTCTGCATTTTCCACCATCATAACAGTAGCATTTGGAACGTTTATGCCAACCTCTATTACAGTAGTAGAAACCAATACCTGAATCTGGTTTTTACTAAACTGATCCATAATGTCTTGTTTTTCCTCCTGAGACATTTTTCCATGAAGATATGCAACCTCAATTTCCTTTGGTAAAATTTGTTTTAGCATCTCAGAATATTCCGTTACACTTTCTAATTCTAAGGCTTCATTTTCTTCTACCATAGGGCAAATTACATAGCATTGATGCCCTTTTTCTACCTCACCTTGAATAAATTTATAGGCGGTATTTCTATAGGATGTATCCACCACACAGTTTTTAATTGGCAATCGATTTGCTGGCATGTCCTTCATAACAGAAATATCCAAATCCCCATACAATATCAGTCCCAAGGTTCTTGGAATAGGAGTTGCACTCATCACTAATACATGAGGCTGTTGCCCTTTTCTAAACAGCCTTTCTCTTTGTTTGACTCCAAATCGATGCTGTTCATCTGTGACTACCAAACCTAAATGAGCAAATTCTACCTTTTCTTGAATCAAAGCATGGGTGCCAATCAAAATATCAATTTCATGATTTTTCAATTGCTCATAGATATTCTTCTTTTCCTTTGTCTTTGTAGAACCTAATAGCAAGGCAATGCGAATGCCAAATCTTTCTAATTCTTTTGAAAAGGATTCATAATGCTGCTTCGCCAACACCTCTGTTGGTACCATTAAGGCTCCCTGATATCCAGATTTTACCACGCATAATAATGCTAATAGTGCTACAATAGTTTTTCCTGAGCCCACATCCCCCTGTACCAAACGATTCATTGCATAAGAGGATGCCATATCCTGTTTGATTTCAACCAATGTATTCTTCTGTGAATTGGTTAATTGATATGGTAATTCTTCTATTAATTGTCGCTCTTCCTCACAAGGCTGTATGACAAAACAATTTTTCATTTTTACTCGGCTATTTTTCATCCCTTGTAAATCAATTAAAAATTCAAAAAATTCATTGAATATTAATCGTTTCATTGCTTTTGCTAAAATTTCCTCACTAGTAGGATGATGAATCAGCCAAAGTGCTTCATTTAAAGGCAATAAATCATACTTTCGTAGTATTTCATAGGGTACATAGTCTTTCATGGTTTCTATCATAGGCTTTATCTGACTTACCATTTTTTGTACCGTTTTATTAGAAAGACCTTCTACCAAAGGATACACTGGCTGATATGTATTTCTCATGGACTCATATTGCTCTAAGGTATAATATTCAGGTTGTTCAAGTACCTTTTTCCCATTTTTGATTTGTATCGTTCCTACAAAATAATAGACCTGTCCCATATATAGGATTTTTTGTAAAAAGGGCATATTAAACCATTTCACCGAAAGTATCTCTGTTTCATCCTTTACCGTTGTGGTTATAATAGAGAGCTTTCTTATTTTACTTACCTTTAGATTCGACTGTATTCTTGCTTTAATGCACACTCGCTCTCCTACTTTTGCCTCACTAACAGTAACCATATCATCATACTTAAGATATCTGTGGGGGAACAGATATACTAACTCCCCCACAGTTGTTACATTTAGCTTATGAAATAATTTTTTTGTTTTTTCTCCTACACCTTTTAAAGTGTCAATACTATCTGTAAATTTCATACTAATCCTTATTCTACGGAAATCAAATAATAATATACTGGTTGACCACCAAATTGCAATTCTACATCAAGGTCGCTATAACGCTCCTCAATTTGTGCAACTAATGCTTGTGCTTTTTCTTCCTCCATATCCTTTCCGTAATAGATACAAATTAACTCATTGTCATCGTCTATCATGTGGTCAATTAACTCTAGGGTAACCTCATTAATATCTGCTCCCACCGCTTGAATAGAATCATCATCAATTCCCATAATATCATTTTCAGCTATAGTTTTTCCATCAATAGTAGTATTTCTTACTGCATAAGTCACCTGTCCTGTTTTTACGCCCTCCATTCCTTGTAGCATTTGGGCTTCATTTTCCTCTTTGCTAAAATCTGGAACGTAATTGATTAACGCAGCAATTCCTTGTGGCACTGTTTTCGTTGGAATTACAATAATTTCCTTGTCCTCAACGATACTTTTCGCTTGATTTGCAGCAAGAATAATATTCTTGTTATTTGGCAAAATATATACCGTTTTAGCTGGTACTTTTTCAATTGCCAAAAGCATATCCTCGGTACTTGGATTCATAGTCTGACCACCTTCTATAATATAGTCCACTCCTAATCCCTTTAGTATTTCATTCATGCCTTCACCAATAGAAACTGCAATAAAACCAACTTCTTTTGTGACAATCGTTTCTTCTTTCTTTTCTTCAGCAGTAACTGTTGTTGACTGTTGCTCTGCTTGTTTAATTAATTTTTCTTGATGCTCAATTCGCATATTGTCTATTTTCATGTTAGATAAAGAACCAAAAGTCAACGCCTTTTCAAAAGCAAGACCTGGATGATTGGTATGCACATGCACCTTAACAATTTCATCGTCTGCTACAACAACTAAAGAATCACCTATTGTTGGCAAATATTCTTTTAATTCCTGTTCTGCCTTACTTGACGGTGTTTTTTCAAGCATAATAATAAATTCTGTACAATACCCAAATTTAATATCCTCACCAGTTGCTTCCTCTGCTGGCATCTGAGTAACGGTTTGTTTGGTTGCTTCTATTTTGGTTTCTGTCACCTTTCCAAGTAATAAATCAAATGCCCCTTGCATAACCTCCATAAGTCCCTGTCCACCAGAGTCTACTACTCCAGCTTCTTTTAATACAGTAAGCATTTCTGGAGTCTGTGCAAGTACATGATATCCATATTCAATCACGGTCTCCCCAAAAGCAACAATATCATCTGTTTGCTTAGCCATTTCATTCGCCTTATCCGCCATACCTTTTGCAACAGTTAAAATTGTTCCCTCTTTAGGCTTCATAACTGCCTTATAGGCAGTCTCTACTGCTCTTTGGAAGCCTTTTGCTAAAACTGTTGTATTAACCTCTTCTACTCCTTCTACCTCTTTTGTAAAGCCTCTAAATAATTGAGATAAAATAACACCAGAGTTACCTCTAGCACCTCTTAAAGAACCATTAGAAATAGCCTTAGCAAGAGTTGCCATGGTTGGCTCGCTAATTTTCTCTACCTCTTTAGCAGCTGCTAAAATCGTTAATGACATATTAGTTCCAGTATCACCATCAGGTACAGGAAATACGTTCAGTTCATTAATATATTCCTTTTTCTCCTCAATTCGTTTTGCCCCAGCTAAAAACATCTGTTGCATTTTCTTCGCATCTATTGTATGAATCGTCACTTTTTTGTTCCTCCTAATCTAGTGTCCTTACACCTTCCACAAATATATTAATTTTCTCTACTTCCATTCCAGTAAATTCTTCAACCTTGTATTTTACTGAATCCATTAAATTTTCTGATACAGTCATAATACTGATTCCATAAGCTACAATGATATGAAAATCAATAATCAACTTATTATTCTCCACAGTTACATTTACGCCCTGGGAAACATTATTTCTCATTAATAGCTTTACTAAACCGTCTTTTACGCTTACTGCAGCCATTCCTACAATTCCAAAGCATTCTACTGCTGCTAAGCCTGCATATTTTGAGATTACCTCATTATCAATGAGTATTTCACCATTTTTTGTATTCATATGTCCTTTCACTAGCTGATCCCTCCAATTATTTTTCAATTTTTTGTCGTATGTAACTATTATAACCCCTTTTGCGAAAAAAAGAAATAAAATTATTTTCATCTTTTACTTGCAATCTAATTTAATTTCTGTTAGAATTGATTTGTTGTAAGTCCGTTAGACTTAAATTTTAATCAAGGAGGTGCTACTAATGGCTAAATGTGCTATTTGCGAAAAAGGTGCTCATTTCGGACACGCAGTGAGTCATTCTAATAGAAAAACCAATAAAATGTGGAAATCTAACATTAAATCTGTTAAGGTTAAAGTTAACGGAGCCGCTAAAAAGATGTATGTTTGTACTTCTTGTTTAAGATCTGGTAAAGTTGAACGTGCTTAATAAGATCGTGATTAAAGTAGAACTCTTCGGGGTTCTATTTTTTTTTGCAACAAAATAAAAAATAGGATAACGTAAAAAATATAGAAATTACCAAAATTTTTATAAACAACGTCTCTAGCATACACCCTATCATAATACCAATTCCTAACCAGAAAAATCCAAATCCACATACTCTTCTCATATTTTCATGCCATTTTAAGATATTTCTTATTACAATATATGAAAAATATCATATAAATACCACTCTAAAATATATGGTTTCATTTTTTTACAACGAAAAAGGCTGAAAGAATTTCTTCCAACCTTTTTCATCCAAATTTCTTTTATCTCTACTCTTCTTCTGTAGCTTCTAATTCATTTTCACTTTCTTTATTTTTCTTTCCTCCAGTAAACTTATCAAGGAAATCAGGTACCATATCTAATATTTTAGTAAGCCCTTCTTGATTTTTGATGTTTACTAGCTTTGTTTCTCCATTTTGAATTACTAGTACTGCTGATGGCATAATTTTTGCAGTCATTCCACCGCCACCGCCATCTTTTTTGTTTTCATTGGCAAAGGCACCTGCCCCTACTCCAAATGTAACATCTACTAATGGTAAAATAATGGTATCACCTACATGAGTTGGCTCACCTACCACTGTCTTGGATGAAATAAAGCTATCCATCCCATTAAATAATGCACCTACTGTTGAACTAAAATTATTACTCATAACTATAACCCTCCTGCTATATTGGAAAATTTATTAATATACTGTCTTAGCTTTTTATCACGCCAAACTGTAAAGCCTAGCATAATAAGTTTTATTATTTGAATGCTTCCTTTTCCTTTTATTTCACCTTCTAGAACTGGCTCATCAAAGGAAGGCATTACCTTCAATTTATCTTGATAAATCGGTAGTAACATACCAAAAACTGCCGTTACTCTTCCCGTATCATAGGGATCCTCAAATCCAAAGCGAATTTTTCCTGTTATTTTTTTTGGCTTTATAATAGAAAATCCTTTTTTGATATAACCTTTTATCCTACTTCTAACTCCATGATATTTTTCCGAACAAAGCAAGGAAAAAATTTCTTTTATTTGATTGATTCCCGCTTTTATTTTCTTTATCATTCTATAACACTGCTGTTTTTTTTCATTGAATTTTTCTTTCAGCCAAACAAGTGGATTTCTCCACCTTTTTTTCTTTTTCTTTGTTTTCTTAGAAGCAGGTTCTATTATTTGCAGGCTGTCATTTTCCTTAGAACCAGCTTCTTCTTTTCTTTCTTGCAACAACAGAACTTTCTCTTCTTCTTTTTTCTCTTCTGTCTTTTCCTTTACTGGTTTTGTGCTAGCTTTTTTTGATTTTATTTCTTTTTCTTTCCCCAATTCAAAAGGAATTCCACAAATATATACAACTGCTTTACTGATTTCTTCGTTTTGAACTTGTCTACGAGAAAAAGGAAGCTTTATCCTCTTTTTCTTCATGCAATAACTAGCGCGAAAGCAAAGTATAGGAAATAACCAACGTATAGAAATCTGGCCAGAGGGTTTTCCCTCTTCGTACGCCCCATAAAACCGATAGGAAACGGGTGCAAATAAAATGAGCAAACTAAAAAGCAATAACAAACCTAATACGGCTAATATTACAATTCCTATTATTTTTAAAATTGTTAAAAAAATTGTCATTGCAACCACTCTTTCCTATCCCCTTAACTCCCAAATGCATCCTAATCTTGCAGCAACTTCTAATACATTAGATACGCTGAATCTATCCTAGCCTTGCAGCAACTTCTAATGATTCAGATGCGCTGAATCTATTTTACCACACTCTTATTTATTTTGTATAGATACTTTTCCAATCTCCACACTAACTAAAATATTCTTTCATATCAAATCCACTTGTTTTATTATAAACAGTTTCTATTATCTTAATCACCAATGTAGTTGCTTCCTCTTTGCTACCTGCTATTCCCACTACATACGGCTCATAAATACCATAATGTTTTTGCAAAAACTGATGATATTCAATAATCTCTAATAAATTATGGGGATTGCGAGGCAAAGTAATGCAATAAACAGGAAAAATTTTTCTTTTTTTTACCATCTTTTTCATAATTTTATCTTTTTTTTCTTCTAAGCCTTCACTTATAAATAAATTACTACTAAATTGCATTTTTCCTTGCCCCCTTCCTTTTTACCTTAAGCCTCATTCATAAGCGTTTCTAAAATTAATGCAGTTGCCTTTAATTCACTTTGATTATTACAATGTACTAAAGCATATTCTATATATTCTTTAATTTCTTCCTGATTATTAAAAAATACTGGTATGTTACCTAAAATCGCAGCCATTACTGCTCTATTCACTGATTTATGGTGATTTTTAAAGAAATCATCAAGCTCCTCTATAAATTGATCCCGTTCATGAAATAAATAGCTTGTATCCACTGGAAGCAAATCATCCTCCTGTTGTTCAAAGGAAATAAATAAACTGTTAGAAGACAATTTTATACATAAATCAATGATCTCAATATTTTTTGCCATATCCGTTCTAGCCATTAACATAGTCTGGTCAAAATCATAAAGAGCAGATTCATATACCGTAATTTTTTCATAGCATTCTTCCTGCGTTCCTTCTAATTTACCTAATAAATCAAAGGTTTTCTCTTGATAATCTTCCTCTGTTTGATTTGTAAACTGATTGAACACAATTGAAATAATACTCTTGGAAACTTCCACTTCTTCGTCCTTCGTTATTATCATTTTCTTTGTTAATATAATAGTATAAATTTGGTTAATTACCTCTTGTAGAGGAAGTAAAATATCTACAAAACTATTTAACTTCTCTGAGGCAATGGTTAACATATCTACCCATCTTTTATAGTTTTCTTTTGTTACATTACTATAATCTGCCTCTGACAGCTCTTTTACAAAATCAAATAAATCTTCGAAGCCTTTAACAATCTTCACTTCATCTAACATACTTGAGGTTCTTAGCATGTAAAGAAAAGACTTTAGATTATCCCTTGTAGTACCATTATAAACAGAAAAGCTATCATTTAAAATATCAAAAAATCTTTTCTTAGTAATTCGTACTGGTAACTGAGATACTACTGTCCTAATTTTATCATTTATTAATGCGTTATCTTTTTTATTAAAAATAAATTGAAATGTTTGCTGTGAAAGAGTCCATGGATCTACTTTTTCCACCTCTTCCTCAAAAGAAAATTCCATACGGTTAATAATATACTCAAATAATTGTAAGCCATCAGTGTACGCTGTTAAATTTTGCATCAATTCTATCATTTCACTTCTTAGCTTATCGATTTTCTTTAAATTTTCCTCTGTATTTGTAGTTGCTTCCTCACAAATTTCTTCCTTCACCAATTCATTAATTTTATCATAAAAAGGTGCAACCAGTGTTTTTTCTTCTGGATTACAATCCTCATATATTTCATAGCAAGTATAATATTGAAGTGCAAGTTTGATATAACTATAATCATAATATAATAATGCCATATCATTTAAAAAATCTGGTAATAACTGTTCTGTATTTTGATTTTTCTTTAATTTCTTTATCATTCCATAATTTATATTTTTCAAGGGATTACCTCTTTTCTATCTTTACTTAGCAAAGCTATTGCCACCATATAAACACTGTCAAATTTTATTTTTCTCCCGCCTATTATGCCCTAAAAATACAAATGCCAATTATAGCAAAATAAGATGAACCAGCATATTGATTCATCTTATTTCAGCTTTATATTGCATCCTATTTCGTTGCGACACAATGTATCCGTAATGAGTTACTTATCATCTTGGATTATTTTACAGTAAGAACTTTCATAGTGTTAGTAACACCATCGTTGTTGATTGGTCCACCAGCTGTTAATACAACAATATCACCAGCTTCTACTAATTTTTCTTCTTTTACTTTTTCCATTGCTGCATCAATCATTTCATCAGTTGAAGTGTATTCTTTAGAAAGAACTGGTTGAACACCCCATAATAATTGCATTTTTCTTAAAGTGCTTTCGTTTGGAGTCATACCTACGATTAATGCGTCTGGTTTGAATTTTGATACTAAACGAGTAGTTGCTCCTGATTTACTTGAAGCAATAATTACTTTTGCATTTAAGTTTGTTGCTGTTGCAACAGTTGAGAAAGAAACTGCTGTTGCAATACCTTGATTGCGAACATTTTTCTTATCTTTTAATGATGTGTAATCGATG
The DNA here is from genome assembly GCA_017390525.1 of Lachnospiraceae bacterium. Classification (GTDB taxonomy): domain Bacteria; phylum Bacillota; class Clostridia; order Lachnospirales; family Lachnospiraceae; genus RGIG989. The sequence goes on from JAFPBJ010000212.1 coordinate 11,417, forward strand.
TGTAATTCAGTTGCTTCTGCAATTTGGCTCATCATTTTAACAGCTTCTACTGGATATTTTCCTGCTGCTGTTTCTCCAGATAACATGATTGCATCTGTTCCATCATAAATTGCGTTAGCAACGTCAGTTACCTCTGCTCTTGTAGGTCTTGCATTTCTCATCATAGAATCTAACATTTGAGTAGCAGTAATAACTGGTTTACAAGCATCGTTACATTTCTTAATTAATCTCTTTTGAACAAAAGGAACTTCCTCAGCTGGAATTTCTACACCAAGGTCACCTCTTGCAACCATGATACCATCAGCTTCTGCAATAATAGCATCAATATTTTCTACACCTTCTTGATTTTCAATCTTTGCAATAATTTTGATATCTGAATTATGTGCATCTAAGATTGCTCTGATTTCTTTTACTGCTTCTGCTGTTCTAACGAAAGAAGCTGCAATGAAATCATATCCATGCTCAATACCAAATAAGATATCACTTTTATCTTTTTCAGTAAGTGCTGGTAATTTTACGTTTACATTAGGTACGTTTACACCTTTCTTTTGTGATAATTCACCACCACTAAGTACTGTACATACAACATCTTTATCAGTAGTAGAAACAACCTCTAATTCAATTAAACCATCATCAATTAGAATCTTATTTCCTTTTACTACATCGTTTGGAAGACCTGTATAAGTAACAGTTACTTTATCACTATCTCCATCAATTACATCAGTTGTTAATGTAAAGGTTTGTCCATCTTTTAATGTGATTTTATCTTCTTTTAAAAGACCAGTTCTGATTTCAGGTCCTTTTGTATCTAAAAGCATTGCCACAGGAACGCCTAATTCCTCTCTTACACTTTTAAGAAGTTTTACACGACCTAATTGCTCCTCATGATCTCCATGAGAGAAGTTAAAACGTGCAACATTCATTCCGTTTTTCACAAGGTTAGTTAATACTTCCCTGTTCTCTGTCTTTGGTCCCATTGTACAAACGATTTTTGTTTTTTTCATAATTTCCTCCATGTAATTTAATTATTTTATATGAATGTGTGTAAACAGGTGATCTTGACAATACTCATGATTACCACCACATTTTGAACAAAATCTAAATTCCAAATTAGAATCATCTAATTCGGTACGTTTACAAATATAGCATTGATGCCTTGCACCATTTGTCGCAGTCTTTACTTGTTTTTTGAATTTTTTCTTTCTCTTTACTTCCTTTGGAGAATATTTTTTATAATTTCTTGTAGCAAAGTAAAATAGAATAAAATTAAGTAAGGATACCACAATTGCTATCTTTGTACCAATTCCGCCTAAGAAAAAGGCTACCAACAAAAAGGCTACATCAACATAAGCTAGCCATTTTATCTTAACTGGCAAAATAAAATAAACTAATACCTCCATATTAGGAAATAAGGCGGCATATGCTAAAAATAAAGATAAGTTAACATAAGTTGTATTCATGTAGATATCAGGGCTACCTGTAATAAAATATACTAAAAACGCACCAACGATTGTCCCAAGTATCCCTGTAAACAAATATAAATTAAAACGAAATGCCCCCCATACAGCCTCTAGTGAACTACATATATTGTAATAAAATAGTAGTGCAAAAACAATAAAAATCAAACTTGTAGTTGGTGGGTCTAACAAAAAAGTAACTAATCTCCATACTTCTCCATGAAGAATCATATATGGATTCAGAGATAAGCTATTTACTGCCGTAGGAACCATTAAATAAATTGCAAAACCAATGATGTACATACCAATAACATATAAGCTTAAATTCTTAATGGCATATTTTCCATACTTTCGTTCTAATTTGTTTAAAAATTTCATAAGTATACTTATCTTTCCTTCCTACACATAATAAGCAAGCGACAAATTCGCTCGCTCATATGTGTTTCATTATAAACTAATCAACATTTTTTTGTCAAATAAAAGATGCATAAATTTTTCGTTAAATTTTATCTTTCTTTCGGCATTATGTTGATTGGAACCAAAATTACGGTTTTTGCAGGTACTTTTAACTGCCCTAACCTTTGATTATAACGCATTAAAGTCTCAAAATCTACCCCTGCTTGATTTAATATACTTTTCAATGTATCGTCTTCTTTTACCACATAAGGTCTAAATCCTTGTACCATTCCAATATTTTTGGTAGGAATACATAATTCATCTCCAATTTGTAAATTGTATACATTTACATAGGGGTTGTTTCTCATAATATCCGATACAGATACATTATATTTTTTTCCAATTAAATATAGTGTATCCCCACTTTCTACAACATGAATCATTCCTCTACATTGTCTTCTTTCTTCAACATTAGATTCTACATTATTAGTTTCAAAATCCATAATGAATCTCCATTTTTCTTTTGTTATAGTATATTCATCATTTCATTTTTTGAAACTTAAAAATAAAAAGTGATTATTTTTTATTAAAAAAAAATAAATTTCATTGTTTTTTTCGACAAGTTACCTTATAATAAAGTAGCTTTTGAAAAATATCTGATATGATATGCTTTTTTTACGTATTATAAACGTAAATTTATTTTGATAAAGAAACTTAGAAAGAAAGAGAGAGGTCACATGAAATACTCTTTAGGAATCGACATTGGTTCAACTACTATTAAAATTGCACTTTTAGACGAATCACACGAAATTATTTTTTCAGATTATGAAAGACATTTTGCAAATATTCAGGAAACACTATCTATTTTGCTTAATAAAGCATATAAACAAGTGGGTAATCTGACTTTCCACTCTACCATTACTGGTTCTGGCGGATTATCTATCTCTAACTATTTACATATTCCTTTTGCACAAGAGGTAGTCTGTGTTTCTACTGCTCTAAAAGATTACAACCCTAATACAGATGTTGCCATTGAATTAGGTGGAGAAGATGCTAAAATTATATATTTTACCAACGGAATTGACCAACGTATGAATGGTATCTGTGCTGGTGGTACAGGCTCTTTTATTGACCAAATGGCTACTTTGCTTCAAACTGATGCTACTGGCTTAAATGAATATGCAAAAAACTACAAAGCAATTTACCCTATTGCTGCAAGATGTGGAGTATTTGCCAAAAGTGACATTCAACCTCTTATTAATGAAGGGGCTACCAAGGAAGATTTAGCCGCTTCTATTTTTCAAGCTGTAGTAAACCAAACCATTAGTGGATTAGCCTGTGGTAAACCAATTAAAGGAAATGTTGCTTTCTTAGGTGGTCCTCTTCATTTTTTAACAGAATTAAAAGAAGCATTTATTCGCACCTTAAAATTAGAGGAGGATGCTATTATCGCTCCTGAACATTCCCATTTATTTGCTGCAATTGGTGCTGCATTAAATGCTTCACCGGAATGTACCACCGATTTTCAAACTCTTACTGAAAAATTCAAAAATAATATAAAAATGGAAGCTGAAGTGGATCGTATGCCACCTCTATTTACTTCCAAAGAGGATTATGAAGACTTTCTTAAGCGTCATAACACCCACAAGGTAAAACGAGGCGATTTATCCACTTATGAAGGTAATTGCTTCCTAGGAATTGACGCAGGTTCTACTACTACAAAAGTAGCTTTAGTAGACGAGGACGGGCGCCTTTTATATGATTTTTATAGTAGTAATCAGGGAAATCCTTTACAAACTACCATTACTGCTATTAAAGATATTTATGCTAAGCTTCCAAGTAGTGCTTCTATTGTTTCCTCTTGCTCAACAGGCTATGGCGAAGCACTTATAAAAGCAGCCTTAATGTTAGATTTTGGTGAAGTAGAAACCATTGCCCATTATCAAGCAGCTGCTTTCTTTGAACCTGATGTAGATTGTATCTTAGATATTGGTGGTCAAGATATGAAATGCATTAAAATTAAAAATGGTGTAGTAGATAATGTATTATTAAATGAAGCCTGTTCCTCTGGCTGCGGCTCTTTTATCGAAACCTTTGCAAAATCTCTTAATTACTCCATTGATGACTTTGCAAAGATTGCATTGTTTTCTGAAAATCCTATTGATTTAGGTTCAAGATGTACTGTTTTTATGAATTCAAAAGTCAAGCAAGCACAAAAAGAAGGTGCTACAGTATCAGATATTTCTGCTGGTCTTGCCTATTCTGTTATTAAAAATGCTTTATTAAAGGTAATCAAATTAACAGATCCAAAGGATTTAGGAAAAAAAGTTGTGGTACAGGGAGGTACCTTCTATAACGATGCTGTACTAAAAAGCTTTGAATATATCTCTGGTTGCCAAGCAATTAGACCGGATATTTCTGGAATTATGGGTGCCTTTGGTGCTGCTTTAATTGCCCGTTCAAAATATCAAGATGGCATGGAAACTACTATGCTTCCAATTGAGAAAATAAATTCTCTTAAATTTGACACTACCATGTCTAGATGTAAGGGTTGTGCAAATCACTGTCATTTAACCATTAATCGATTCTCTGGTGGTCGTCAATTTATTACAGGAAATCGTTGTGAACGTGGCGTTGGAAAAGAAAAAAATAAAAACAATATTCCAAATTTATTTGAATTGAAATTAAACCGCTTATTTAGCTACGAACCTTTATCAGAAGATTTAGCCTACCGAGGTACGATTGGTATTCCAAGAGCCCTTAATTTATACGAAAATTATCCCCTTTGGTTCACCTTTTTAACTGAATTAGGCTTTCGAGTTGTTTTATCGCCAAAATCTTCACACCAAATATATACCCTTGGAATTGATTCTATCCCTAGTGAATCAGAATGTTATCCTGCCAAGTTAACTCATGGCCATATTAAGTGGCTAATTTCAAAAGGAATCAAAACTATTTTTTATCCTTGTATTCCTTATGAACAAAACGAAACAAAGGACGCTAACAATCACTACAATTGTCCTATTGTAACCTCTTACGCTGAAAATATAAAAAATAATGTTGAGGAAATTACAGAGGAAAACATAACCTTACTAAATCCTTTTATCTCCTTAGAAAACAAAACTGCTCTGGCTCAGCGACTTTATGAGGAATTTTCAAAATATTATGATGTATCATTAAAGGAAATTAAAAATGCACTATCAAAGGCATTTATTGAGGCTGATGCTGTAAAAGAGGAAATTAGACAAAAAGGCGAGGAAGCGCTTAACTATTTAGAGGAAAATGACCAAACTGGTATTGTACTTGCTGGTCGTCCTTACCACGTTGACCCTGAAATCAACCATGGTATTCCAGAGCTTTTAACTTCCTATGGCATTGCAGTTTTAACTGAGGATTCAGTGGCTCACTTAGGAAATGTAAATAGACCACTAATTGTATCTGACCAATGGATGTATCATTCAAGACTATATAAAGCGGCTCAATACGTTACTACTAATCCACACCTAGAAATGATTCAGCTTAATTCCTTCGGTTGTGGCTTAGATGCCGTTACCACAGATGCTGTAAATGATATTTTATCCAAATCTAATAAAATATATACAGTATTAAAAATTGATGAAGTAAGCAATTTAGGAGCAGCAAGAATTAGAATTCGTTCCCTTCTTAGTGCTCTTGAGATTAGAAAAAGAAAATGTATTACTTGTACTCCTTGTGATACCTCAATGAATCGGGTAGAATTTACAAAAGATATGAGGGACGAATATACGATACTTTGTCCTCAAATGTCCCCTATTCATTTTGATTTATTAGGTCCTGCACTAAAATCCTGTGGCTATAATATAGAGATATTGCCTGATTATGGAAAAGCAGGTATTGATGTGGGACTAAAATATGTAAATAATGATGCTTGCTACCCTTCCCTTATAGTAGTTGGTCAAATTATGACTGCATTACTTTCAGGAAAATATGATACGAATAAGGTAGCAATAGCCATTACTCAAACTGGTGGCGGTTGTAGAGCTACAAACTATATTGGTTTTATTCGCCGAGCACTACAAAAGGCTGGCTATCCTCATATTCCAGTTATTTCATTAAATGCCAATGGCTTAGAGAAAAATGAAGGCTTTACCTACAGCATAGCTATGGTAAATAAAGCCATAATGGCACTTGTATATGGAGATTTATTTATGAGGGTTTTATATAAAACCAGACCATATGAACAAGAAAAAGGCTCTGCAAATGCTTTACACGAAAAATGGAAAAAACGTTGTTTAACCCAGCTTGAAACTGGTTCAAAAGCTGAATTTAAGAAGAATATTAAAGGTATTATTCATGATTTTGATACTCTTCCATTAAAAAATACTACAAAACCAAAGGTAGGAATTGTAGGAGAAATTCTAGTAAAATTCCTTCCTGTAGCAAATAATTATTTAGTTGATTTACTTGAAGAAGAGGGTGCAGAAGTAGTTGTACCTGATCTACTTGACTTTTTCATGTATTGTTTCTATAACAATAACTTTAAAGCTGAATATTTAGGTATGCCAAAAAAATCTGCCTTTATTGGCAATTTTGCTATTACATATATGGAATCCTTCCGCAAGACAATGTGGAAAGAATTAAAAGCAAGTAAACGTTTCGAACCTCCTAAAAAAATCAAGCAATTAGGCGAATTAGCCTCTCCTTTTGTTTCTTTAGGAAACCAAACTGGAGAAGGTTGGTTTTTAACAGCTGAAATGATTGAATTAATTAACTCTGGTGTGAATAATATTGTGTGCGCCCAACCTTTTGGTTGTTTACCAAACCATGTGGTTGGAAAAGGTGTCATTAAAGAGCTTAGAAAAACCTTTGAAAATTCAAATATTATTGCAATTGACTATGACCCAGGTGCATCTGAAGTAAATCAATTAAATCGTATTAAGCTTATGCTTTCTACTGCAAAACAAACAATCTAAAAAACAGGACACATAACTGATTATTGGTTATGTGTCCTGTTCTATTTCATACTCTTAAGTGTGAAAAAAAATTTTTTTAGACTAATCTCATTGGTAAGCCTTTTTCACTTAAGTACTGTTTTAAGTCCTTAATTTCTAATTCCTTATAATGGAATAAAGAAGCTGCTAAAGCTGCATCTGCTTTTCCTTCTGTTAGTGCATCATAAAAATGTTCCTTTGTTCCTGCCCCACCTGAAGCAATTACCGGAATCGAGACGTTTTCTGAAATTGTTCTAGTTAATTCTAAATCGTAGCCTTGTTTTGTTCCATCACAATCCATACTAGTAAGTAGTATCTCTCCTGCCCCTAGCTTTTCTACTTGCATCGCCCATTCTACCGCATCAATTCCTACATCAATTCTTCCGCCATTTTTATAAATATTCCAACCAGAATTGTCCTCTCTTCGTTTGGCGTCAATTGCTACAACTACACACTGACTTCCGAACTTCATAGCAGCATCAGAGATTAAATTAGGCGTATTAATTGCAGCTGAATTAATGGATATTTTGTCAGCCCCCTCTCTTAATATTGCCTTAAAATCCTCCACAGTTTTAATTCCTCCTCCTACTGTAAAGGGAATAAATACCGTCTCTGCCACACGTCTTACCATATCAAGAACAATATTTCTTGCATCTGAGGAAGCTGTAATGTCTAGAAATACTAGCTCATCAGCTCCTAATTTATCATATGCTGCTCCAACTAACACTGGATCTCCTGCATCCTGTAAATTTACAAAATTAACTCCTTTTACTACTCTCCCATTATGAACATCTAAACAAGGTATAATTCTTTTTGTATGCATTGTTTCCTCATTTCTGTACGGGTATATATTTTTATTTTTTGCTAAAGTCGCCGTACTGCTATAGCAATTCTAATATTAAAGTTTCAAAAAATTCTTAAGTATTTGTAAGCCAACTCCTCCACTTTTCTCTGGGTGAAACTGACATGCAAATACATTATCTTTTTCTACAGATGCATGAATTTCTACACCATATTCAGTGGTTGCTGCTACCTCATTTTCATTTTTTGCCTTCAAATAATAAGAATGTACAAAATACACATAAGGATTTTCTTCTATTCCTTGAAACAAAGTAGCTCCTTCTTTTATATTTAAAGAATTCCAACCCATGTGTGGTATTTTCATTCCCTCTTTCACAGGAATTTTTATAATATCTCCCTTTAAAATTCCCAGTCCTGCTACTCCTGGTGTCTCGTCACTATTCTCAAATAATAGCTGAAGTCCCAAACAGATTCCAAGAAACGGAGTATTTTTTTCTACCACATCATAAATTGTTTGTACTAAATTATAATCCTTTAATTTCCCCATAGCGTCCCCAAATGCACCTACACCTGGTAAAATTACTTTTTCACTAGATAAAATTACATCTTTATCTCTAGTAATCACTACCTCCTCTCCTAAGTATTTCACTGCTTTTTCTACGCTTTTTATATTTCCTGCATCATAATCAATAATCGAAACCATTACGCTAGTCCTCCATTTTTTGCACAATCTCTATGAGTCGCTTATTATATTCTTCAGGTTCTAAGGTTAATAACTGATTGGCATCCTTTTCACTTAACTGAAAGGTTTCCTTTAGCACCTTACATAGCTTGTCTTTTGATGAATTCAAATCCTTTTCCACCCCTAGTTTTTTAGCCTCTTCTGCATGAACATTATATTTCTCAATTCCCTTTACCAAAGCATTTAAGGCTTGTACCGGCTTGTTCATTCCCATATATGCTTCATATGATTCATATTTCTTTTCTACATACATTACAACATATATTTGATCCTTTATTTTTTTATCCTTCTTTTTTACTTCTTTTCCTGCAATTTGGTCATATGCCATAGAATATTTTCCTCGTTTAAAATAATCCTTCGCATTTGAAATTGCAAGCTTATAGCTAAATACATTTGTTCCTAGTATCACAACTGTTCCTAATACAGCTAAAAAAACTACGGTAATAATGACAGGTATTTTCTTAATTGGCTGTGAATCGTCTGGCTCTGCATTCGCAGCCTGCTTTTCTTTTTTCTCCCGCTTTTTTTGCTCCTTTTCGCTTTTCTTTTGTTCCTTCTGTGCCTTTTTCTGCTCTTTTTTCTCGGCATTTACTTCTTTTTTCTTTGCCTTCTTTTCTTTCTTTTCTTCCTTTTTCTTAGCAAGCTTTTCTTCAATTAACTTATCTTCTTCATCATCTTCCCCAAATAAAATGGTATGTACTGATTTTTTCTCTTTTGGCTCCTTGGGTTTCTTTTCCTTTTTTTTCTTCTTAGTCTTTCCTTCTGTTTCCTCAGAAGACTTCTCTGGAATTTCACCTAGCAAGGCATCTAAATCTACATCATCCTCAAAAGAAGAAATACTCCCTAAAGAGTCTGCATAAATGTCATCCATACTTTTTGTGGAGGTAGTTTTTACCTCCTCCTTTTTCTCTTCCTCTGTGTCCTCTTTTAACACCTGATTTAGGATATCTTTACTTCCTTCATCCTCAATATTTAAAATATCAAATAAATCATCATTATTATCTTCATCAGCAGTTTCAATACCAAAATCAGAGGTATCTATTTCATCTGCTCCTTCTTCTACTACAGGCATTTCACCATCAAATAAGGATGCCAAGAAATCATCTTCTTCTCCTTCTTCAATGTCAGAGGTGTCTAGTTCCACTCCATCAAAATCATTTAAATCTATATCATCTATATCAAAATCTTCTGTGGATAAATTTTCAAAATCAATATCCATTTGACAGTCTTCACAGTATTCTTGACCATCTGGTATTGTTTTGCCACATTTCTTACATTCAGCCATGTTCTCACCCTTTCTTTTGACTTCTCCATTTTCAGTGCATCCTACGACGCTTTTTCTTGAAAAATATAATATCTATTATAGCATAGTCTTTTCTAATTCACAATTGAGGAAATGTACCCCATTACATTTTATTCCTTCTCCTCTACCTGCAATTTCTTTCTCAATTTGATATAAGGATTGATTCACTCGTACAAAATACGACTTTAAATTAAAAAATGCTACCTTTTCAAATGGCCATCTAATTAAATTAGGCTGCTCTAAGTTTTCTCCAATTTCTAAAATCAACAGCTTCTGATTCAAGGTTTTACTAAGCCATTTGGTATACACTTCCCACTGTTTTAGGTAGCCTTCCTCCCTATAGGTTTGTATAGTCTCATTATTTCTTACATTAAACATAAGCTCTTGTCCACAATGAGAACAATTGAATTTAGAAACAGTGCCTTTTTCCTTATACTGATTGATTATATTTTCATACACTTCCTTTGTGTTTAACAGCTCATCACTACAACCTTTTTTACATTGTAATCGATGAATATCTCCACAAGGTGCCACAATTCTATCTTTCTCTAAGTCACTTTGAAAAATAATTCCATCTGTATTCGTTGTAATCACAAAGTAATTTTTATCCTGTAACAATTGACTTAATTTTTCATAAACCTTTTGAGAGGAATATTCAAGCTTCGCCTTTTCTTTTAATATTTGAAAAATATATTTCTCATCCTCTGTTTTATTTTCCTTTTTCTCTAACATTTCATACAGCCTATCATTTTTTTCTAAATAAAAATGTTTTATATATTCTTCTGGATTTTTTTCTATTTGCTCAAAGGATAACTCCTTTCCAATTCCAATTAAAACTGCATCTGCTTTTAGCATTTTGTCTTTCATGTCTTCAATTGATTTCATATTTCTTTTCCTTTCGCCAAAAAAAGATTTTCTCCTTCTAGTATAACGGATTTTTTTTAAAATGAAAACCTTATTTTATATTTCAATTTTGTCTCAAAACTACTTGTAGCTCTTAGCCAAACCTTTCCCAAAAATAAAAAGTTGCATTTTTCGTTAATTTGTACTAAAATTTAAGTGAGCTAGTAAATAAATACTACATATGATATGTACTTAAGGGAGGTTATTTCAATGAAATCAAACGTATTTATTGAATATCTAGGACAACAAGTAGAAGAAAAAGAATTAATTAAAAAAGCAAAAGAGCTTTGGGTTTCAAAAGGAAACAAGGTAAAAGATTTAACTGAATTAAATGTTTATGTAAAGCCTGAAGAAAATGTAGCATATTGTGTATTTAACAATAATGACACTGACAAATTTAATATTTACTAGTTAATTCTAAAAAAAATGTCAAGTATGATTTTCACATACTTGACATTTTTTTTCTTAATTTTGGGATTGAATTAATAATTCATCTAAGGTTTGAACTAATTTACCAATTTCTGGTTTTGTAAGCTGAGCATCTACTCCTAAGCTATCCCCTTTTCTTCTCATTTCATCATTAATTAAAGAAGAGAAAATTACAATTGGCACTTTATCAAAGGTAGACTCACTTCTTACTAATTTTGCAAGACGATGACCATCCATAATTGGCATTTCAATATCAGTTACAATTAATTGAATATAATCCTTGATGTCACCACCATTTTCCTTATATCCATTTAAAATATCCCATGCTTCCTGACCATTATTTGCAGAAGTAACATTAGTATAACCAGCTTTATTTAACGCATCCATAATTAGCCTATTAAGAAGTGGTGAATCATCTGCAATTAAAATTGGAATATTGTTACGTTCTCTTTCTCCTAATTGCTCAATTGCTGAAACCTTTAAGCTAGTTTCTGGACTAATATCGGCAACAATTTTTTCAAAATCTAAAATTACAATTAATTTGTCCTGCAATTTAATAATTCCTGTTGCCACACCATTTTCATTGTTATTTACCGCATCATCTGGTCTAACAATATCTGACCACGATACCCTATGTATTCCAACCACTTGTTGCACATGAAATGCTAAATTAAGTTGATTAAAATTAGTTACAATGAACATATCACTTTTTTCATCCTGTGATGGTGGCAAATGCAAGGATTTAGCCAAGTCAATAATAGTAATAATCAAATCCCTTGGCATAAAAATTCCTTCCACATAAGGATGGGAATTTGGTACCGGAGTCACTTCCCGATAAGGTAATATCTCTCGGATTTTTGCTACATTGATTCCATAAGAATGTTCCCCAATCTTAAATTCTAAAATTTCTAGTTCATTTGTCCCACTTTCAAGTAAAATATTAGTTTCCATTACCAATACCTCCTCATATTATATTATGGTAAAATTGAAATATCTTTTGTTACACCACCTGCTGTTGCAGATAAAACAAGTGATTTCGTATTCTTAGCATATTTGTCACTCATTTCGAAAACTAAAACTCCTTTTGTTTTCTTCTTGCCAGCTAATGTAACCTTCATAGTAGTCATATCATCCCTTAACATAGTAAGCATAGGAGCTACTCCTCGCTCGTCATTATATTTAAGCTGATATGAAACCTCCTTCTTTAGGAAATCATAGGTTTGTTTTTGATTTCCTTTATTAGTGATTGTAAACTCCACCACTAATAATTTACTACCCTTAGATGCATTTACATAAGTAAACACATCCTGACTAGATTGTTTTGGATAAGAAGTTGTAAATTCATACTTATTATAGGTTACTCCCATATCCTTAAACCCAAACAAGTCTGAAATATCTTTTACATATTCCACTTGTTCATCTTCTTTTGGCTCTTCTTCTGATGTAGTGTCTTGTTGTCCTGTTGAAGCAGGTGCTTGAGTTGTAATATCTTCCTCTTGTCCACCTGTAGTAGCTTCTAAAGAATCTGTCACTTCTTCATATTGCGGACTATACTTTAACAAAATCTGGGCAGCATATTCTGCCACCATATCACTTTGTGTTTCTGTTAAATTGTACTTACTTCCACAACCAGTTAACAACGTGGCACAGGCAAGCATTGTCAAAGCCAGATACTTTGTTTTTCTCACAGCGCTACCCCCTAGTCATCAAATAAGTATATATCTATTTTATCACTATTTTCTAACATAAGCAACAAACTTTTACTGATTCTACTATCTTATTCTATCTTTTTTTCACAAATAATCCTATGACTCTATTTGGCTATCTAATTCTATGAAAAATTCTACACCGCCTTCTACATTTTCTACACCATATGCTTTCTTGTGTGCCTCCATAGTAGCAGCAACAATAGATAAGCCGATTCCACTTCCTCCATACTCTCTTGTGCGAGCTTTATCTACCTTATAAAACTTTTCCCAAATATGACCTAAATCTTCCTCTGGTATATGCTCTCCTGAATTAAATACCTTTAATCTGATTACGTTTTCTCTTTGTTCTAGCGTAATTCGAATCTGATTTGGTGGGACAATGTGATTTAATGCATTAGAAATATAATTAGTAATGACTCCTTCAATCATAAACTCATCTGCCCATACATAG
>JAFPBJ010000213.1 GCA_017390525.1 Lachnospiraceae bacterium
CTATCTTTTTTACTTCCCTTATTAGTATTAACAATTATCTATATCATTCGTAATATTACTCCCTTTGGAAACAGAACGATTACAATCGTAGATTCCATTCATCAATATGTTCCATTTTTTTCAGAATATTATTATAAATTAACTCATCATGAGAATCTGTTTTATACCTTCCATAGTGGTATGGGAATTAACTTCTTTGCATTATGGGCGTATTATCTAAGCAGTCCCCTGAATCTTTTGATACTCTTATTTAAACAGGAACACATAAATCAAGCAGTTTGTCTGATTATGACCTTAAAAATTGCTTTGTGTGGGCCGTCCTTTGTTTATTATCTTGAAAAAAAGACCTATAAAAATAATCCAAGAATCTTAATTTTCTCCACCGCCTATGCGTTGTCTAATTACGTCATTGGATTTTACTGGAATGTAATGTGGATGGATTGTATTATTTTACTTCCTATTATAAGAGTGGGATTAGAAAGGCTAGTAAAAGAAAACAATCCAAAGCTCTACACTATCACCTTATTTTTATCCCTATTTTGCAACTTTTATATTAGCTTTATGATATGCTTATTTTTAGTCATGTATTATTTTGCAATGGATTTTAAAGGGGTAAAGCATTTTGTCAAAAGTGGAATCAGCTTTGCCTTCCATTCTATTTTGGCAGCAGCTATGGCAGCAGTGGTATTAATTCCTACGTATCAGGCTTTAATGAAAACTAGCTCGGCAAAAATGGAGCTTCCAAAGCTAGAGTGGTATACTAGCTTTTTTGACATTTTTATGGCAAGTGCAGTAGGGCATCCTTCTGTTAGAACAGACAATTTTGATGGACATTTAAATTTATACTGTGGCGTACTATCAATGCTACTTATTTTGCTATATATTTTCCATCCCAAGCTTTCTATTCGGAAAAAATTAGTGCATATTGGAATTATGATGTTTATTGCCATTAGCTTTAATTTAACTACGCTAAATTACATATGGCATGGGTTTCACAATCAATATGGAATTCCAAATCGCTTTTCCTTTTTGTACATCTTCCTTATGCTTATTATGAGCAGTAAGGTACTACAGGATATTAGAAAATATAAACCCTTTCATATCGGATTTTCATATATAGCAACCATGGTATTTGTGATTGCCAGTTACTTTTTGGCGGTGGATCGTCAAAAGTTTGCAATTTACGCGATAACTATGTTTTTACTATGTGTCTACGCAGTTGTGTTACTTCTATATATGAACAGAACAATCAAAACAAAGGTGGTCATTGCAATTTTATTTGCAATACAGTTTTTGGAGCTAGGAGGCAACTCTATTGTAAACTTTGGAGGACTAAATGGCGGAGATTTAGTTTATTATTATGAAGAAGCGCCAAAGGTAAAAGAGCTGGTAAATGGATTAGAACAAGAAGAGTTTTATCGCATTGAAATGAATAAAGCAAAGGTTTTAGATGAGTCCACCTATCACAACTTAAATTCCGTTGGTATTTTTGGCTCTACTGCCAGAGGTAGCGTGGTTACAACTATGGGTAATCTAGGCTTTTATTCAGCGGCAAATGAGTATTTATATAGAGGAAATGCACCTGTTACCAATGCTTTGCTAGGGGTAAAATATTTAATTGTGCGAAAAAAGGAAGCAAATTATTCAGAATTTACCCATGTAAAAAATGACGGTGACCTTTATTTATATGAAAATGAAAATGCCCTACCACTAGGCTTTATGGTAGAGGATGAAATTGTAAACCTAGAATATACAGGCACCAATCCTTTTATCATTCAAAATAATTTTCTGAGTGCAGCAGTAGGTGAGACACAAGAGGTTTATACTATCTTTTATCAGGATTCCATAGAGGGGGCTGGAGCGTCTATAGAAGAAACCTCCAATGGGGAATGTATTTTCACTAGAGATAATACGCAAATGAATGAGGTAACCTATACCTATAATATAGAAGAAGATATGGATATGTATATTCATTACGTAGGCTCCCAAGCCTCTAGTGTGTTAATAAAAATTGATGACATCATTCGTGCCAACGAAAGAATACCAAATGAAATTATTCATGTGGGAAAAGTGGCACAGGGACAAACGGTTACCCTTACGTTTCGGTTAAAGGAAGATAAGGAAACGGGAGTCATTCGCGTGAAGGCAGCAGGCTATAAAGAAGAGATGTTAAAATATGCGGTGGCAATTTTAAGAGAGAATTCCTTAAAGGTAAAAGTGGATAACCCGAGTGAATTTACAGGAACCATTGAAACCAACAAAGAAGGATATCTGCTTACCACTATTCCATATGACGAGGGCTTTACAGTGACTGTGGATGACCAGCTAGTAAAAACCTATAAAATAGCCGATGCTTTCCTTGCAATCCGTTTAGATGAAGGCTCCCATACCATAAAATTCTCCTATGTGCCAGAAGGCTTTAAAGAGGGAGCAATCATAAGTCTGTGTGGACTTCTTATATTCATAGTGATGTGTGTGCTAGAAGCTATAGGGCATAGAAAAGAAAGGGACATATATGACGCTAGAAAATAAACTTGGAATAACAGACTCTACGGAATTAGCAAGAGTAGAGGAAAAAATTAGTAAGAAAAAAGCGATACAGTTGTTTGAAAGTGGATATTTAGACAGCTTAAAAGCAGGTAGCTTTGAAAGCCTTGCTACTATCCACAAATATTTGTTTGAGGATATTTATACTTTTGCAGGAAACATACGAGATGTGAATCTGGCAAAAGGTAATTTTAGATTTGCCCCTGTGATGTATCTGAAGGAAGCAATACAAAATATCGAAAGGATGCCTCAATCCAGCTTTGACGAAATCATACAAAAATATGTAGAGATGAATGTAGCGCACCCATTTAGAGAGGGGAATGGTCGTAGCACAAGAATCTGGCTTGACCATATATTAAAAGCAGAATTAAATCTTGTGATTGATTGGAGTAAAGTAGATAAGGACGATTACCTTCTAGCTATGGAACGAAGTCCAATTAAAGATATCGAAATTAAGCATCTTTTAAAGCAAGCATTAACAAATCAAGTGAATAATCGTGAAATATATATGAAAGGCATTGATTATAGCTACTATTATGAAGGCTATACCGTATATAAAACGAAAGACCTATAAGACGAAAGAAACAGTTTAAAAAGCTGTTTCTTTTTTCTACATTATATGCTATACTATGTATCATTCTTATAAATATTTGCCGTTCGGCAACTTCAAAAACAAATTCCCAAAAAGAAAAACAAAAGCAGAAAGGAATAATTTATGCAACAAGAAAACAACCGAATTATCGTTGAAAAACAAGGGAAAACTGTATATAATAAAGACAAATCTCCCTTCACATATGATGAAGTGGAGGTGACCTATGAGTAAAACAACCACTCCATTGTCAAAAGACATA
>JAFPBJ010000214.1 GCA_017390525.1 Lachnospiraceae bacterium
CCCGTCGGTGTTTATATGCCGTATTTTGGCATATTATGCACCGCTACGAGGGACAACGTAGCGAGAGCGTGCTTGCATTGGTATGTATATTTTGTACAACTGAATAAAAATAAAGCTTCGTTTCGCAATTACCTATTTTCCTTATTTGGCTCTTAGGAAAGAATTTCTCGCAACTTCTTTATACTTCGATATAATCTACTTTTTACAGTACTCACATTTTCCTCAAGAATATCTGCTATTTCCTCTAGCTTTTTATCTTCAAAATACTTCATTATAATAATTGCTTGATCCTTTTTCGAAAGAACACTCAATGCATTTTGTAAATCTACATCCCCATACTGATCCTTCACCGAACCCAAATCATTTTCTTCCTCCATTGCTTCATAGGAAAGGAACTTTGGTTGTTTTAAATATGTCAAGCATTCATTTAGCATGATTCGGTAAATCCAAGTCTTAGCATACTCAGGTTTTTTCAAGGTATGACTACTCCTTAAGGCTTTATATGCTCCATTTTGTACAATATCACTTGCATCCTCCTCATTATGCACATAACTATAAGCCAACCGATAATACTCATTATATTTTTCTAAAATAATTTCTTCTATTAAATCTAAATTTGTTTTGTCTTTCTTTTCGAAAAAAAAGTGCAAGGCTATTCACCTCCTTTTACCTTTCTATTATATTAGACCTTACTTTCTACAAAAAAGTTTCATACATTTTAAAATTTTTTGCAACAAAAAACTCCTCAAGGTTATCTGCCTTAAGGAGTTTCTTTACTAATCCTCTATATTTTCTGCTACCTTACTTGCTCTTTTTGTTACTTCTGCTTCTTGAATCTCACTTGGAGCCTGTTCATATCTTGCAAATTCATATTGGTAATCGCCTCTGCCTCCTGTCATAGATCGAAGCACTCTACAATAACCACTAAGCTCCATCATTGGAATGTCAGCCTCAATGACCTGTTTTCCATTTCCAATTGGATTCATTCCTAGCACGCGACCACGTCGTTTATTTAAGTCTCCCATTACCTCTCCTGTATATTCATCAGGAACTGTAACCTTAAGACTCATAATCGGTTCTAAAAGAATAGGACCTGCTTCCATAAAACCTTTTTTAAAGGCTTGAATCGTTGCCATTTTAAATGCCATTTCTGAGGAATCCACGGAATGATAAGAACCATCATATAACACAGCCTTCACACCTACCACTGGATAAGCTGCAAGAGGTCCCTTTAGTACAGATTCCTGTAAGCCCTTTTCTACTGCTGGGAAGAAGTTCTTTGGTACAGCACCGCCTACTACTTCTTGCTCAAATACATATGGCTGCTCCAAATCACCAGAGGCTTCGAAGCGCATTTTTACATGACCATATTGTCCATGTCCACCAGATTGTTTTTTATATTTGTATTCCACATCAGATTTCTTCTTAATCGTTTCTCTAAACGCAACCTTCGGCTTGCTAAGCTCAATGGTACACTTGTATTCATTTAATAATCTACTTTGAATAATCTCTAGCTGTTGCTCCCCAATACCATATAGCAAGGACTGTCTATTCTCTGTATCATTGACCACTTTAAGAGTTTGGTCTTCATGAGTCAGCTTTTGTAATGCTTGGGCAACCTTATCAATATCATTCTTATTTGGCACCTTATAGCGCATTGCAGTGTATGGCTTAGAAATTTCAAACTTACCATATTCAATGATATTTGCTTTGGTTGATAAGGTATTTCCTGTTCTAGCTGCTGTTAGCTTGGCAATGGCACCAATATCCCCTGCGTGAAGCTCACTTACCTCAATCGCCTTGCTACCTTGTAACACATATAGTTTATTTATCTTTTCTTCAACATCCTTATCTTTATTATAAATCACATCATCAGATTTAAACACACCAGAGCATACCTTGATTAAAGAATATTTTCCAATAAATACGTCCGCAATGGTTTTAAATACATAGGCAGATTTCGCTTTGGAAAAATCATAATTGGCCTCAAACACTTCATTGGTTTTCATATTAAAGCCTGCAATCTGCTTATTTTCAGGACTTGGTAAATATTTTACAATATCATCTAATAAGGTATAGGTACCTTGGGATAAAATATTAGATCCCATACTAATTGGCACAATAGAGCCATCATTAATATTTACCCTTAGGGCAGAACGAATTTCATTTTCCGTAAAGGTTTCCCCACTAAAATATCGTTCCATAAATTCTTCACTAGTCTCAGCCACCGCTTCCATTAGGGTATCCTTATAAAGGGCAAGATTTTCCTTGCTATATTCAGGAATCTCACAATCGATTACCTCTTTATCCTGCCAACGATTAGCATTTTCACTAATTACATTGACATATCCCACAAACTTTTCATTTTCTCGAATTGGAAAATGGAAGGGAGCAATCTTCTTTCCGTACATCTGGGTTAATTTCTCTACCACATTTTTAAAGGAAGCATTATCCGCATCCATA
>JAFPBJ010000215.1 GCA_017390525.1 Lachnospiraceae bacterium
CTTGTCCTTCCTTTTTCAATATGTAAATTTTTTCCTTTTTTTCAGTATAGCAACAAAAAAGAGAGAAAACAACAGCTTTCTCTCATAGAATTTTGACAAATATTTACTTTATTTTTCCTTATTGGCAAACTTCGTATATTGTCCTAACCATACTAATTCTACTGAGCCTGTAGAACCATTTCTTTGTTTTGCCACAATAATTTCTGCAATGTTCTTTTTCTCAGAATCAGGATTATAGTAGTCGTCACGATAAATAAACATAACAACATCGGCATCCTGCTCAATGGCACCAGATTCACGCAAATCCGATAATACTGGCTTGTGATCTGGTCTTGCATCTACTGCACGGCTAAGCTGAGACAATGCAATAATTGGGGCATCTATTTCCCTAGATAGTAATTTTAAGGCTCTTGAAATTTCTGAAATTTGTTGTTGTCTAGAATCATTTTTTCTTGAGCTACTAGTTTCAATTAATTGAAGGTAGTCAATGATTACTAGACCTAGTCCATACTGCTGCTTATAGGCACGGCATTTGGAGCGAATCTCAGCTAAGGTTTGGGTTGTATCATCTACAATTAAATGCTTAGACATACCAATGGCCCCTGCACCTTGTGCTAGTTTTTCCCACTCATCATCCTTTAGTTCACCCGTACGAATTGCTTGTGCTTCTACCATTGATTCTAAAGACATCATACGTTTTACAAGCTGAGGTGCTGGCATTTCTAGTGAAAAGATTGCTGTAGTAATATGCTCTCTAAGTGCCACATGCTGCGCAATATTAAGTACGAATGCAGTTTTTCCCATAGCAGGTCTGGCTGCTACTAAAATTAATTCTGCCGGATGCATACCTGATAGCTTATTATCAAGGTCAATAAAGCCAGTTGGAACGCCTGTTACCATTCCCTTGTTTTTTGCTGCCTCTGCAATCTCATCTAAGCTTTGTAATACAATATCCTTAATTGGCACAAAATCCTGTGCCCCCATGCGATTTTGGAGTAGGGCAAATACATCTCTTTCAATATTTTCTAATATAACAGGAACCTCATTTTTCCCTAAATAGCACTCATTTGTAATATTTTCTGTTGTCTTAATAATTCGTCTTAAGGTAGCTTTTTCCTTTACAATCTTGGCATAGTCCTCAGCGTTAACGGAGGTTTGTACTTTATCTAAAAAGCTTCCCATATATTCAAGGGAATATACACTTTCTGGGACATCCTTTTCCTTAAGCTTATTTTGAAGGGTTATAAGGTCTACCTTTTTCTTTTCTTCATATAATTCAACCATTGCTCCATAAATGGTTCCATTCTGGTGACTGTAAAAATCCTCTGGTGCTAGTATATCAGACACTGCTACCATTTGTTCCATATCCATTAGGATAGAACCAATCACAGCCTGCTCTGCCTCTAGACTATGAGGGGGGGTTTTTTTGATTAATGCCTCTTCCATAAGCCCTTTTATCCTCCATTCTAACCCATTTTACTATTATTTTTCCTTTACCTTTACAGCAAATTCTGCACTTACCTTTGGATGTAGCTTAATAATTACATTATGGGTTCCTAAGGATTTAATTGGCTCTTGTACATGGATTTTCTTTTTATCAAGCTCAAAGCCTAACTGCTCCTTAGCTGCCTGAGCAATTTCCTTTGCTGAAATAGTGCCGAAGGTTTTTCCACCTTCTCCTACCTTTAAGAAAAGCTCTACAGATTTGTTTTCTAATTCCTTTTTAAAGGCTTGGGCAGCTTCTA
>JAFPBJ010000216.1 GCA_017390525.1 Lachnospiraceae bacterium
GAACAATTTTAAGTATAACAAAGGAAAGAAGCCCGAAAGGGCCAAGTTCGAATGTTTTTAAAATTGTGGGAGCACGAAGTGCGAAACAATTTTAAGTATAACAAAGGAAAGAAGCCCGAAAGGGCCAAGTTCGAATGTTTTTAAAATTGTGGGAGCACGAAGTGCGGAACAATTTTAAGTATAACAAAGGAAAAAATGTTATTTTACATGGAGGAAAATATGAAAAAAGTAGAGGATTATATTACCAGCATTAAAGACTTTCCTAAAGAAGGAATCATTTTTCGAGATATTACCAGTGTACTACAAGATAAAGATGGACTAGTGTTAGCCATTGATGAAATGCAGAAATTACTTGAAAATGTAGAATTTGATGTAATTGCAGGAACAGAATCTAGAGGCTTTATTTTTGGTATGCCACTTGCATATAATTTAAAGAAACCTTTTGTATTAGTAAGAAAAAAAGGAAAGCTACCAAGAGAAACAGTTTCTGTTCAGTATGATTTAGAGTATGGTAGCGCTGAAATAGAAATGCATAAGGATGCCATAAAGCCAGGACAAAAAGTAGTGGTTGTAGATGATTTAATTGCCACAGGCGGTACAATGAAGGCTACAGCACAGCTAATTGAACAGTTAGGGGGCAAGGTAGCAAAAATGATTTTCTTAGTTGAGCTACCAGACCTAAAAGGACGAGAAGTACTAAAAGAGTATGAAATTGAATCGGTAGTAAAATTTAGTGGAGAATAAATAACAAAGTAGAAAGGAAACATCAAATGGAACAAGAAAAGAAATTTCTAGAGGAAAATGAACTAGAAAAAGAAGAAATGTTACTAGAAAAAGAGGAAGCCCAAGGCTATGAAGAGGAAAAAGAAGTAGAAGAAATAGAGGGGGAGAAGGAAGAAGAGGAAAAAAAAGATAGTTTGCTAAAAAAAATAGTAACAGAGCTCTTTTCTTGGGTAAAAATGTTTGTTGTTGCTTTTGTAGTTTGCTATTTATTATTTCATTATGTTATAATTAACGCCAATGTGCCTACTAGCTCTATGTCAGACACTATTAAGGTAGGAGACAGAGTTATAGCAAATCGCTTAGCATACATAGGAAAAGCAGCACCAAAAAGAGGAGATATTGTAATTTTCTTATATCCTGATAATGAAAAGGAAATTTATATTAAGCGTGTCATTGGCTTACCAGGAGAAACAGTAGAAATTATAGAGGGACAAACCTATATAAATGGAGAAGCACTTGATGAGCCTTATTTAAAAGAGGAGATGTTAGGCTCCTTTGGACCATACGAAGTGCCGGAGGGCTCTTATTTCGTAATGGGAGATAATCGAAATGAATCCTCAGATGCTAGATACTGGGAAAATACTTATGTAAAAGAAGAAAAAATATTGGGAAAAGCAGTACTTCGTTTATTCCCAAATCCAACAATGCTACATTAACAAGTTAATTTGTGGCATATCTTGCATTATTATATTTTAATGATTAAGGCTGTGAATGAACTCAGATAAATAAGAATTGCATTTTGGGATAAAATTACTTATAATGTTCATAAAAGCGAGAAAAAAGAAAAGTGGTGAGTTTTGATGGAGCAAGGAAACAATCAAATTAGAAAAGATGAAGAAAGAAATATTGATACGCCTTGTGATTTTACGGAACCAAGTGTACTATATCAAAATTTAATAGATGCTATAAAGAAGTATCATCCATCAGCAGATATTGAATTAATTGAGAAGGCATATAAAATTGCAGACGAGGCTCATCAAGGGCAGGTTAGAAAATCAGGCGAGCCCTATATTATTCACCCGTTATGTGTGGCAATTATTCTTGCTGAATTAGAGTTAGATAAGGAAACTATAGTGGCAGGAATTCTTCACGATGTAGTAGAAGATACTGTTATGACAATCGAGGAAATTGCAGCAGAATTTGGTGATGAGGTAGCCCTTTTAGTAGATGGGGTTACAAAGCTAGGACAGCTTTCTTATTCTCAGGATAAGCTAGAAATACAAGCAGAAAATTTAAGAAAAATGTTTCTTGCAATGGCAAAGGATATTAGAGTAATACTAATTAAATTAGCAGACCGTTTGCATAACCTACGTACACTTCAATATATGCGTCCAGAAAAGCAAAAGGAAAAGGCAAGAGAAACCCTAGATATTTATGCTCCAATTGCTCATAGACTAGGAATTTCCAAGATTAAAATTGAATTAGACGATTTATCTCTTAAGTACCTAAAGCCAGAGGTATATAATGATTTAAATGAAAAAATATCTGCAAGAAAAACAGAAAGAGAGCAGTTTATTACCCAAATTGTAAATGATGTAAGACACCACATTGAAAATGCAGGGATTGTGGCGCAAATTGATGGAAGAGTAAAGCACTTTTTCAGTATTTATAAAAAAATGGTA
>JAFPBJ010000217.1 GCA_017390525.1 Lachnospiraceae bacterium
GGAAAATAAATCAATCTATCAAAAGGATGATATTATGATTCAGATTCGTGATTTGAAAAAGTCCTTTCACCAGCTAACTGTATTAGATGGAATTAATATGGATATTAAAAGGGGGGAAGTGATAGCAATTATTGGTCCATCAGGCTGTGGAAAATCCACATTTTTAAGATGTATCAATCATCTTGAGGAGCCTACAGGTGGAGAAATATTTGTAGACGGAATCAATATTAATGATAAAAAAGTGAATATTAATAAGCAAAGACAAAAAATGATGATGGTTTTTCAGAACTTTAACCTATTTCCTCATATGACTATTCTTAAAAATCTTACGATAGGTCCTATGGAGCTTAAGAAAAAGACAAAAAAAGAGGCGGAATCGAAAGCAATGGAGTTGCTAGAAAGAGTAGGTCTTGCCGATAAGAAGGATGCATATCCCAATCAATTGTCAGGCGGACAAAAGCAACGCGTGGCAATTTGTAGAGCGTTAGCAATGGAGCCTGAGGCGATATTATTTGATGAGCCTACCTCTGCACTAGATCCTGAAATGGTAGGAGAGGTTTTAGATGTAATGAAGGGACTAGCTGGAAGTGGTATTACAATGATTTGTGTTACCCATGAAATGGGTTTTGCTAGAGAAGTGGCAAGTAAAGTTGTATTTTTTGACCAAGGAAAAATAGCGGAAAGTGGAACACCAGAAGAAATATTTACCAATCCAACCCACCCGAGACTCAAGGAGTTTCTATCAAAGGTGTTGTAGAAGAGTAATATATTTAAAACAATATAGGTAATGCGAAATGTATTTTAAATTTTCTAATTTTATTCAACAATAAAGCTTTAGGTGCGTTTCGTATATGTCTGACTGTATCTAGAAAGGATAAAGTATGTATAAAATATATATTGTAGAGGATGATGAGGTTATTGCAAGAACCATAAAGAAACAGCTAGAGGGCTGGGATTATGAGGTGCGTTGTACAACGGATTTCTCGAAGATAATGCAAGAATTTACAGAGTTTGAGCCCCATTTAGTATTAATGGATGTAAAGCTTCCTTTTTATAATGGCTATTATTGGTGTGGTGAGATTCGAAAGGTTTCAAAGGTTCCAGTCATATTTGTATCCTCGGCATCAGATAATATGAATATTGTAATGGCAGTCAATATGGGGGGCGATGATTTTATTGCAAAGCCCTTTGATATGGATGTACTTACGGCGAAAATTCAGGCGATGCTTCGAAGAAGCTACTATTTTGTGGGACAGTCTAGTGTGTTGGAACACAAGGGTGCTATGCTAAACCTAACAGAAGCAACCCTCATTTTTAAAGAGGAAAAGGTAGAACTTACAAAAAATGAATTAAAGATTTTGCAGGTCCTTATGGAAAATAAGGATAAGGTGGTAAGTCGCGATATTATTATGACTAAGCTGTGGGAGGATGACAGCTATGTGGATGAAAATACATTGTCCGTTAATATCAATCGATTGCGCAAAAAATTAGAGGCAATTGGCTTAGAAGATTTCATTATAACGAAGAAGGGAATCGGGTATCGAGTATGAAACTAGTTTTTTCTTATTTGAAAGAGCATTTGAAATGGATTATTTTATATGTTACTTCTATTTTTCTTATGATGCTTGTTTTTGTTTGTAGTAATAATGAACATTCGGAGATTCTTTATGGATTTTTCATTACTTTGTTTTTGCTAGTTGCATTTTTATGTATTGATATGCTTATAGCAATTCGTAGTCAATTAAGGCTTCAGAAAATGGAAGATTACATTGAAAATATTGCGGAATATTTAGAGGAGCCTAAGTCAGTAGAAGAGGAAGCTTATCAAAAGCTGATTCGCCAGCTTGACAATGAAAAGACAA
>JAFPBJ010000218.1 GCA_017390525.1 Lachnospiraceae bacterium
AATTACTCAAGGAATTGCAAAACCAGTTAATGATTTATCTAGAGGTTGTGTGGCTGATGATATTGTTGGTGTAATCGCCATTACAGCAGTACAAGCTCAAAACAAATAATTATATATAAAAAAAAACAACAAAACCAAAAGGTGAGGAGAAAAAAATGAAAAAGACACTAAAAAAATTAGCAAGCGTATTATTAGTAGCATGCCTTATGTTAGGTTTAGTAGCATGTGGGAATCCTGTAAAAAAGGATATTGTAAACTACTTTGACAAAGAACTAGGTGCTTACGAAAAAGAAATGAATGACACACTTGATTCTTATAATGCATTAATGGCAAAATCGGCAACAATTACTCAAGAAGAATTAGTAAAAGGTTTAAATGAAGATTTAATTCCAAAATACGAAGATTTATATGAAAAAATCTCAAAAATCAAACCTGAAACAGAAGAAGTACAAAAATTCCATGATACATATGTAGAAGCATTAAAGCTTAATGTAGATGGTATGAAAAAAGTTTCTGAAGCTGTTGAAAAAACAGATCAAAGTCTTATGGCAGAAGCACAAAAAATTGCAACAGAAGCACAAAATAAAATGAATGAATGTAAAGAAATTGCACAAGATTTCCAAGACAAATATAAAGTAAAAATTTCGTTATATGATGATGGATCATCTAAATAATATAATAGAAATTAATGTGAATGGAGGAGTACGATGAACATATTAGTAATGAATTGTGGTAGTTCATCTTTGAAATATCAATTAATTGATAGTGAAAGCGAAAACGTATTAGCAAAAGGATTATGTGAGAGAATTGGAATTGATGGAAGATTAACTCATAAACCAGCTAATAAAGAAAAATATGTTGTTGAAACAACATTAAAAGATCATAACGATGCAGTAAAATTAGTAATGGACACTTTAATGGATCAAGAACATGGTGTGATTTCAGATATTAATGAAATTTCAGCAGTTGGTCATCGTGTATTACATGGTGGTAAGTTCTTTAGTGATTCTATTATTATTAACGAAGAAGTAAAGGATGTAATTAAGGCTTGTTTTGAACTTGGACCTTTACATAATCCTGCTAACTTAATTGGAATTGAAGCATGTGAAAAAATTATGCCAAATACTCCACAGGTAGCAGTGTTTGATACAGCCTTTCATCAGACTATGCCAGCTAAGGCGTATATGTATGGAATTCCTTATGAATACTATGATAAGTATAATATTAGAAAATATGGTTTCCATGGAACAAGTCATAGCTTTGTATCAAAAAGAGCAATTGAAATTGCTAGATTAGACAAAGACAATTCCAAAGTGATTGTTTGTCATTTAGGAAATGGTGCAAGTATTTCAGCAGTGGAAAATGGAAAATCTATTGATACTAGCATGGGACTTACTCCACTTGAAGGTTTAATTATGGGTACAAGAAGTGGTGATATTGATCCAACAGTGATTCAATATATTGCTCATAAAGAAAACAAAACCTTAGAAGAAGTATTAAACATTTTGAATAAAAAGTCTGGTGTATTAGGACTTTCAGAATATTCTAGTGATTTTAGAGATATTTTAAAACGAGCAGGTGAAGGAGAAGAGAAAGCAACTCTTGCTCTTGATGCTTTCGTTTATAGAATTGTAAAATATATTGGAAGCTATATTGCAGCTATGAACGGAGTAGATGCTATTGCATTTACTGCTGGATTGGGTGAAAACAATGCAAAAGTTAGAAATATGATTTGTAGCTCATTAGCTTATGTAGGTGTAGAGCTTGATCAAGCTGCCAATGAAGAAGCGGCAGGAGTTGAGAAAATTATTTCTTCTGCTAATTCAAAAGTAAAGGTAATGGCAATTCCAACAAATGAGGAATTAGCTATTGCAAGAGAAACTGTAGCATTAATCTAAAATTATTATTGACAAACAAATACACTGTATGTATAATTACAGAAGTGTGAGTATTAAGAGATAGTTAGATTTTTATGAAGCAGTAGTGCGTAGGCATAAATGCTTGCGTAAAATGGAGATTAATATGCTAATAAACTTATCAGACATTCTATCTGTTCCAGAAAAAGAAGAACATTTATTTGTGGAGTTAGAATTTTCTAAAATCACATTTCATGGTGAGGAGTATTCCATTGTTGAGAAGCAACCGATGGAACTTACGCTAGTGAATTTAGGCAATCAAAGATTGCATTTAATTGGCAAGCTTGATTGTAAGATAATGGCATTATGTAGTCGTTGTCTTGAAGAGGTAATAATTGGAAGAAATATTTCTATTGATAAAGAAATTCAATTTGAGCCTACAAAAGAAGAAGAGATAGAAGAATTAAGTGAAATGAGCTTTATTCAAGGATTTAATCTGGACGTGGACCTGCTTGGTTACTGCGAGGTTATGTTAACACTACCTACAAGAGTACTTTGTAGTGAAGATTGCAAGGGAATATGTAGTGTATGTGGAAAGAACCGTAATGTGGAATCATGCCATTGTGTTCAAACAGTTCTTGATCCAAGAATGGCAGCTATCCAAGATATCTTTAACAATTTTAAGGAGGTGTAACCATGTCAATTTGTCCAAAGAACAAGTCATCTAAAGCAAGAAGAGATAGTCGTAGAGCAAACTGGAAGATGTCAGCTCCTGCATTAGTAAAATGTAGTAAATGTGGCGCTTTAATGATGCCTCATAGAGTATGTAAATCTTGTGGTTCATACAACAAAAAAGAAATTATCGCTTCTAATTAATTATAAGAAAAAGACTATTTCAAGTGTATGAAATAGTCTTTTTTGTTTTGGTATTAGAAGAATAAAAATGGAGGAAATTTGAAATGGACGAAATGATAAAAGTTGCAGTAGATGCTATGGGTGGAGATAATGCCCCTGGTGAAATTGTAAAGGGTGCAGTGGAAGCAATTTTAGAGCGAAATAATATAAAAGTTTTTTTAGTAGGAAAGAAAGAAGCAATTGAAGCAGAATTGTTTAAATACCAAATCCCATCAGAACGGGTAGAGGTGATAGATGCCAGAGAAGAAATTTCTTGCGATGAAGCGCCAGTTATGGCAATTCGTAAAAAGAAAGATTCTTCCATGGTGGTTGCACTAAATCTTGTAAAAGAAGGGAAAGCAGATGCTTTTGTATCTGCGGGAAGCTCTGGTGCAGTATTAGTAGGAGGACAATTAATTATTGGTAGAATCAAAGGAATTGAAAGAGCACCTTTGGCTACTCTTATGCCAAATAAAAAAGGAGTTTCTCTTTTAATTGACTGTGGTGCTAATGTGGATGCAAGAGAGAGTCATTTATTGCAATTTGCAAAAATGGGTTCTATCTATATGGAACACGTTGTTGGAATTAAAAATCCAAGGGTTGCAATTGTAAATATAGGTGCAGAAGAAGCAAAAGGAAATAATTTAG
>JAFPBJ010000022.1 GCA_017390525.1 Lachnospiraceae bacterium
ATACAAAAGCTAACACAGCTAGCAAACAAAGCGCATCAGGAGGTACTAGAAACCATAGTATTTCATGAGCCAGAAGCTATGCGATATGAAAATTCTAAGGAATTGGCACATTTAGAGAAAAATCTATTTCAATTTCCCTTTTCTGTATACAAAGAGGAATGTCAGGACATATCCATTTATCAGCTTCAGGATATGGAAGAAGAGGTACAATTTGTAGGAAAACAAATCGCCTATTATGTAAGAGAAAAAGGATATGCTTATAAGGATATTGCCATTGTAACAGGAGATTTATCATGCTATTCTCATGGGATTAGAAGATGCTTACAGCAATGTAGGATTCCATTTTTTATTGATGAAAAAAAATCTATGCTCCATCATCCTTGTATTGAAAGTATTAGAGGAATGCTAGGGCTCATCAAAAAGAATTTTTCCTATGATAGTGTATTTGCTTATTTAAAGGCAGGAATGAGTGAAATTGAAGCAGAGGAAGTAGATTTATTAGAAAATTATATCATTGCTACTGGAATAAGAGGCATTTCTCAATATAAGAAACCCTTTACAAGAAAGCCAAAAACCTTTACTAAGGCTATGCTTGAACAGGTGAATGAAACAAGACAGCAATTTATGGAGGAAATCCTTTCAGTAGTAACCTCTTTTTCTAATAAAAAGCTTACTATATTAGAGAAAATGACAGCCCTTTATCAATGGATGAAACAGCTTTCTTATGAGGAACGATTAGAAAAAAGAAAGGCAGAATTTGAAGAAAAGGGACAATTTTTAGAGGGAAAAGAGGAGGGACAAATCTTTTCTATGATAATTGATTTATTAGAAAAAATCGTAGAAATCATGGGAGAGGATGTAGTACCTTTTGAAGAGCTAGAATCCATGCTTGAGGCAGGCTTTAAGGATATGGAGCTTGGATTTATTCCCCCAACCCTAGACCAGGTCATGGTGGGAGATATTGAGAGAAGCCGTTTAAATCATATAAAGCTCTTGTTTTTTGTAGGGGTAAACGATTCCATTATCCCTAAGGCAAAAACCAGCAGTGGTCTGATTACAGATATGGAACGAGAATGGCTAAAGGAGCATCAGGTGGAGCTAGCACCCACCTTAAGGGAGAATTGTTATATTGAGCAATTTTACTTATATCTTAATTTAACTAAGCCGTCTGAAAAATTAATTCTTACCTTTGCAAAATTAAGTGGTCAGGGAGATAGCTTAAGACCGTCCTATTTAATTGGAAGATTACAGCGATATTTTCCTAAGCTACAAATAAAAGAGGGAGAAGCAATTTATAAAATTGCAACGAAAAAGGATTGCATGGAGGAATTTGTAAAAGGCTGTAAGAGCTTTTTAAATGGGGAAGTAAATGACTTTTTTCCAGCGCTATATGAGCTTGTGATGGAGGATGAGGAAAGCAAACAGGTAATGCAGGCAATTATGAAGGGGCTAGATTACTCTAATGAGGAAAGTGTCATTGGAAAAGCAATTGCCAGTGCATTATACGGAAAGGAAATAAGAGGAAGTGTAACTAGATTAGAGCAATATGCAACCTGCGCCTTTGCTCATTTCCTACGATATGGACTTTTGCTAAGACAAAGAGAGGAATTTCAAATTGCCTCCTTTGATATTGGAAATATTTTACACAAAACCTTGGAAATTTTTTCTAAGGATACCAAAAAGAAAGGGCTAATATGGAGCCAGTTAAGTAAGGAGCAACAGGAAAGCTACAGTGAGACTTGCGTAAATCAAGCAATCCTAGAATATCAGGAGCTTTTTGGAGAGGACAATGCAAGGAATCAGCATATGCTTCGTACTATGAAACGAATCTGTAAGCGTACTCTTTGGGCGCTAGGAAAACAGCTAGAAAAGGGTAGCTTTACTCCAAAGGAATTTGAGTTAGACTTTTCAAAATTATCCCAATTTGGCAGTATCAGAATGACGTTAGAGGATGAGTCTGTAATGCAGCTATCTGGAAAAATCGATAGAATTGACCAATATGAAGACGAGGACAATGTGTATCTTCGAATCGTAGATTATAAAACAGGACATACGGAATTTAATATTCAGGATTTTTACTATGGAATTCAGATTCAGCTCATTGTATATTTAAATGCTGCCCTAGAATATGAAACAGCAAAGGAAAAGGAAAAAGCTGTGATTCCAGCAGGATTTTTCTATTATACTATGGAGGATCCAATTGTAGAGTGTGGGAAGGAGCAGTCAGAAGAGGCGATTTTAGAAGCACTTAAAATGGATGGAATTGTAAATAGTAATCCAGATATCATTTATGCAATGGAAAAGGTAATGGACGGAAAATGTAAATCCATTCCAGTTACAATGAAAGAGGAACAGGTGGTACAAGCTAGGTCAAAAGTATTAGAGACCAAACAGCTTACGAAAATGTGCGAATTTGTTAAAGAAAAAATGAAAGAGCTGGGAAATGAAATGAATCAAGGAAACATTTCTATTCAGCCATATAAGCTAGAAAAACGTACAGGCTGTGATTATTGCGAATATCAGTCTGTGTGTGGCTTTGACAAAAAGCTAGATTTTATGAACTATCGTCGATTAAAAAAGCTAAGTAAAGAGGAAGCCTTTGCCAAAATTTTTGAGGAAACAAACATGGAAGGAAAGGGGGATAAGGACAATGAAGTGGACGAAGGAACAGGAAAACGTAATTAAGAAAAGAGGGGGCAATTTATTAGTATCTGCTGCCGCAGGCTCTGGAAAAACCGCGGTATTAGTACAAAGAATCATAGAAATGATTATGGATAAGGAACGCCCAGTGGATATAGATAAGCTGCTAGTGGTAACCTTTACAAAGGCGGCCGCAGCCCAAATGAAGGAAAGAATTCAGGAAGCCATTGAGAGGGAATTAAAAAAAAATCCAGCAAATGACCATTTAATCCGTCAAATGTCCTTAATTCATAAGGCACAAATTACCACAATTCATAGCTTTTGTTTAAGTGTAATTCGTTCTCATTTTCATCAGGTGGATTTAGAGCCTGATTTTCGAATGGGAGACGAGACAGAGGTAGAGCTACTGAAAATGGAAGTGGTAGAGGAAGTATTTTCAGAGTACTATGAAAAACAGGACAAGGGCTTTCTTACCCTAGTGGAAAGCTATGGAACCTTAAAAAGTGATAAGGCTGTAGAGGATATGGTGCTTACTCTATACGAAAGTGCCATGAGTCATATGAATCCGCTACAGTGGCTACAGGAGGTAAAGGAAAGCTTTCTCGTTTCTTCTGTTTCTGAATTAAGAGAACAGCCTTTTATGCAGTATGCTTATAAGGAATGTAAGGAGCTGTTACTTGAGCTAGAGGAATATTTAGAAATTGCCAAGGAAATCTGTAATGAGCCAGGAGGACCTACGCCTTATGAAAGTGTACTTAAGGATGATATTGCAATTTTACGCACTGTAAGAGGGGGAAACAATCTAGACGAAATGAAGCAAGCCTTACAGGAAAAAAAATATACAAGAATTCCTAAGGTAGATAAGACACAGGTCCTTGAGCATAAGCAAAATATGGTAAAAGAAATGCGCGAGGTGTACAAAAAACAGCTAAAGCAATTAGAAGAGGGCCTTCTTCGTTACAGTGAAGAAGAAATATTAATGCAAATACAAAATATAAGAGAGATAGCAAAAACCCTAGTGGAGCTAACCTGTAAGCTATATGAGGGCTATAAGGAAAAGAAAAAAGAAGGCAATCTTTTAGATTTTGGTGATTTAGAGCATTTAGCCTATGAAATTGTGTCTAAGGAAGGGGTGGCAAAGGAATATCAGGATTATTTTTATGAAATTATGATTGATGAATATCAGGATAGTAACTTTTTGCAGGAAGGAATTCTAAAGGCAATTTCTAAAGAAAAAATCGGGCAGCCGAATCGCTTTATGGTAGGGGATGTAAAGCAAAGCATTTATAAGTTTCGTATGGCTAAGCCGGAAATTTTTATAGAAAAATATCATACCTATGAAGCTGATTTAGAAGCAAAAGCAACCTTAATTGAATTAAATAACAACTTTAGAAGTCGTATGTCCTTACTTTCTGGTGTCAATGAAATTTTTGAAAAAATTATGAGAAAAGAGCTAGGAAATATTGATTATGATGACCGAAATTCCTTAAAAACAGGCGGAAATTTCCCAGAGACAGACAAGCTAGTAGGAGGAGATACAGAGCTGTTATTGTTAGATTTATCTGAGGAAGAAAACAGGGCAGAGGACGAAATGTTGCTAGAGTACTCGAAAAAGGAGCTAGAAGCACAAAATGTTGCAGAAAGAATTAAGGAATTAGTAGGGGGAGAGCAGCCTCAGTATGTATATGACAAAAAGCTAGGGGATTATCGAAAGGCAAATTATGGTGATATCGTAATCTTGCTTCGTGCTGTGTCAGAGTGGGCAGATGTATTTTCTGAGGTGCTACTAAGAAATAATATTCCAGCTCATACCGAGAGTAAGAAGGGATATTTTGATACCTTAGAAATTAAAAATATCCTAAGTATGCTGACAGTGATTGATAATGTGTACCTAGATATTCCTCTAGTTGCAGTGATGCGTTCTAAGTTTGGGGAATTTAAGGGAGAGGAATTGGCAGCCATTAAAGTATTTCAAAAGGAAGAGGGCTATGAAGAGCTTTACTTTTATGATGTGTTACAGCTTTATGTAGAGAAAAAGGAAAATCCCTTACAGAAAAAAATTGCAGCCTTTCTTTCGCAGCTAGAATATTTTAGGGAAATAAAGCACCATTATTCCATTCGAGAATTAATGGAGGTTATACTAGACCGTACCAATTATTTATATTTTGTAAGTGCGATG
>JAFPBJ010000219.1 GCA_017390525.1 Lachnospiraceae bacterium
AAATGAGAAGTGAGGGATGCTTATGAAAAAAATGTTTACGAAAAAACTTCTGAGGTACATGGTTATAGCTTTTGTGATAACCATTGGATTCATTATTGCAATGCAGACTTTTGTAGCAAAGAGGAATAATACTGATTCTGCAACAGAAAAATTGCAGCTGGTAAAAGAAAGGCTGATAAGCAACGACGGTGAAATTGAAAAACTCACAAAGAGTCTGGGCGAAAACAATTTGGCAAAAACACGTTCATTTGCTGAGATTTTAACGTATGACGATACTGTGCTTACAGATGAAGGAAGATTACAGGAAATATGTGATAAATTAATGGTTAATGAATTACACGTCATTGATGAAAATGGTATTATTACTCATAGTACGATTAGCGGATATATTGGATTTGATATGAACAGTGGAGAGCAGTCTGCAGCATTTATGGTAATCGTAGATGATCCGGAGATAGAAATAGTGCAAGAACCACAGAGAAATGTTATTGAGGGTACGGTCATTCAGTATATTGGTGTGGCAAGACACGATGCAAAAGGTTTAGTACAAGTAGGAATAAAGCCGGAGATATTAGAAGAAACGCTTGCTAATACAGAAATAGATGTTGTGTTAAAAGATATGGATTATGGTGAAGAAGGATATGTTTATGCCATAGATATGGAAACAGGAAATGTATTGGCTCACCCGAACGAGGATTTTATAGATAAAAATGCAGAAGAAGTAGGATTTTCTTTGGAGGCAGGAACGGGTAAGGTTAAGATTGACGGTAAAACAGGATATTATGTGGCAGAAGAATATGATGGAATGATAATTGGTACATTTCTTCCGTCGGGGGAATATTACGAAGCGAGGAATAATCAAACAATAGTTGTTGCAGTTTGTATGTTGGTTATTTTTATTGTGTTGCTTTTAGTAATAAGCAGGACGGTAGAAGTTACGATTATACAGGGCGTAAATAGACTTGCAGACGCAATGAAGAAAATTGCTGGTGGAAATTTTGAGGTGATGGTGCAAGAGGAGAGTAATCCGGAGTATGCTCAGTTATCTAGAGACATAAATACAATGGTTGAGAGCATACGCAATAGCATGAATGATAATGAAAAATTATTAGTTCAGCAAAAAGAGGATATGGAGAATACAATTTCTGTTGTGGAAAATGTTAAAAGTGTTTGTAATGAATTGGGCGTGGTATCTCAGCAGACTTTGTCTAGTGCAGATGATATTTTATCTGGTTCAGAACAACAGAAACAGTCCGTGGGTGACTTGGAGCAGGTAATGAAGGCATTGGTAGAAGAACTTAACAGTAGTGCAGATGCCTCAATTAAAGTAACAGAGACAACGGAAGAAGCAGTAGCTACAATTCTTAATACACAGAAACAAATGGACGTATTGCAGAAGGCTATTGAAAATATTAGCAACATGTCAAGAGAAATTGAGAAAATCATTGTAGAAATTGAGGATATAGCCAGTCAGACTAATTTATTGGCATTGAATGCTTCTATTGAAGCGGCAAGAGCTGGTGAAACCGGGCGAGGTTTTGCAGTAGTAGCAACTGAAGTTGGTAATCTTGCTGCCAGAAGTTCACAGGCGGCGAAAGAAACAAATGAACTTATTACAAATTCAATTAAAGCAATCAGTGAAGGATTGAAGTTGACAAAAGATACCGCGTCAACCTTTGGAAATGTAGTAGAAGAGATAGAGCATGCAAATACCGGAGTGGAACATATTGCAGAAATGGTTCGTAAGAATGTGGCAGTTGTTAGACAGGCTGTGACGGAAATTGATAAGATTACACTTGTTGTAAAAACAAATACTGAAATATCAGAGGCTAGTAAACAAATATCAACTAACATGGCAGATATTACAGAAAGATTACTTAATATTGTAAAACAATAGAGTTCTTATCAAGTAAGAAGTAAATAAAATGTATTTTTAGCAGGAACATTCATAAAGAGTGTTCCTGTTTTTTTACAGCGGGATGGGTGAAAAATTCTACCTATTTACGCAATTATTAAGGAAATTTTACGCAATCATTAAGAAAATCCTATATGGTGGTTAAGGAAATTTATATGATGGATAAGGAAATTTTATATATATGGTGGTTAAGGAAATTTTATATTGACTTAAGGAAATTAATATGCTAAACTAACACGAAAATAAAAGAAAGAAACGAACAAGGAGGTAATTGCAATGAAGAAATTAAATGTAAAGAACATAAATAAATATTGTATGATTACCTCGGTGTGTGTATAGCTCTAGAAATAATTCTGTATATATGAAAGTATGCCGTGGCTTTTTGTCGCGGCTTTTTTGTTATATCTGAAAGTCTAACGAGGGTAATCTAAATTGTCTAATTTCAAAAAATATATGTCAAAGTAGGAGAAATCACAGTGAATAAAATTATAATAAGAGAAGAAA
>JAFPBJ010000220.1 GCA_017390525.1 Lachnospiraceae bacterium
TCCGAAGAAGTTATGCTTCTAAGAAGCTTCACTTCTTTTTTACTGTTTTTAAGGTGTTGAATTTCTTCAACTGTTCTTTGAATTTTCTCTTAGAATTTTCAAGGTTATATTGTTCAGTTGTCAATGTTCGACTGAAGTCTTTTTTCGTTGCCTCAGCGACAACATAGACAATACTACCACAACAAAATCTTGGTGTCAACAACTTTTTTAAATTTTTTTAAACATTTTTTTTACATAAATTTTTCTTCTATATAATGTGGTAAAACTTCCATCCTACCACAAGATGTAGAATGGAAGTTTTATACACAAATTAGCTATTCATTTTTATCCTGTAATTTATTTTCGATTAAAGTAATCATAACTTTTGCAATCGTTGGATCAAATTGAGTACCTGCTCCTTTTTTTATTTCATCTATTGCTACTTCATTAGACATTCCTTTTCGGTATGGTCGATCTGCAGTCATGGCATCGTATGCGTCTGCCACTCCAATAATTCTAGCAATAAACGGAATGTCGTCTCCTTTTAGGCCTTCTGGATATCCTTTTCCATCATAGCATTCATGATGATATCTAGCACCAATTTGAATGCCTTTTATAATTTCCACTTCTTTTAAAATATCTCCACCAATAGTAGTATGTTTTTTAATGATATTGTATTCTTCATCATCTAATTTGCCTGGTTTGGTTAATATCTTGTCTGGCACACCGATTTTTCCAATATCATGCAATAAGGCTATATAGTATAAATCCTCTATAAATTTCGTATCCAGCTCAAGCTCTTTTGCTATCATAACGGCATATTCTGCCACTCTTCTTGAATGTCCATTGGTATATGGATCCTTCGCATCAATGGTATTTGCTATAGCTTCCATAGAGGTTTGAACCAATTTTCTTTCGCGAAGCTGCCTTTTTTGCATTGCTTTTAATTTACGTTTAATATAACTTTTCACTGCAAAAATTACTAATGCTCCAATTGCAAAAATTAGGAATACCCAAAAGGAAGGGTGCTCCGTTAATTTTTTTGCTTTTATAATAGTGACTTTTTGGGTAGTAGTTATATCTTCTTCTTTTTGACCGAGGACATTTCTTTTTACCTTTACATAAAAGGTGTACTTTCCTCCTGGAAGGTTGGTATAAGAAATACCCTTAATCTCTTCATCATTGATTACTTGCTCTTTTTTATCAAAGCCTTCTAAAAAATATGTAACTGTGCAATCTCTCGCATTATCATAGGTTAAGATACCTAAATCTATTTCTACTCTGCTTGCTTTATTGCTAATTTTGATTGTGTCATTTACAGGAATTTCTTTTTCATCTACTACAACACCGTTAATCTCTACCTTAGGCTTCTTTATATTAGTATAAATATCGTTAACGTTAAAGGCATTTACACCTTTTGCGCAGCTCATGTAGACAGTTCCATCTTCGTCCACATAGCTAAAGGAATTGGCTGTAGGACTTGAGGATAAACCATTTTTACTATTAAAATTTGCAATTTTTACCTTTTCGTTCTTAAAAAGTTGCTCCCTATTTACAACAGAAACCCCGTTGCTATGAATTAAAGTAATGTTTTTCTCATTTTGGGTTACAATATCGAAGATACTGTAGTTTTTCATTTGTAAATTCGCAAAGAACTGTACTTTTCCTGTTTTACAGTCGTAATAATACAAATTGCAGGATGCGGCAATGAATAGACCATCTCCTTGTTGATCTTCTGCGATTCTTAATATGATATCCTCTGAAAAATCCTTTTCCTTATTAAAGGAAA
>JAFPBJ010000221.1 GCA_017390525.1 Lachnospiraceae bacterium
AAAAGGTAGTAAGCCAGGATATGGTGCTTTATGGAAAATGGAAAATTAATCAATACCAGATTATTTTCGATCCAAGAGGCGGCGTAGTTTCTGTTGATTCTAAGGTAGGCACCTATAACGAGGTAGTGGGAACCCTTCCAACACCTACTAGAGAGGATTACGAATTTGATGGTTGGTATGTAGGAATTAATGGCTCAGGCAAAAAATATGAAGAGGATACGCCTATGGAGGCGAGAGATATTCATTTATATGCCAATTGGACATTGAATCCGAAGCTTCCTTCAAAACCAACTGTAAAAGTAGCAGAGTATAGTCCAATACAGATTAAGCTTACTTGGAATAAAGTGAGTAATGCCAGTGGATACGAGGTATACCGTGCAACCTCTCTCAATGGAAAATATACAAAGGTAGCAACCACCAATGCTAGTGCAACAGGCTTTATTAATGGAAAATTAACAAAAGGAAAAACATACTATTATAAAGTAAGAGCCTTCCGTACCCTAGAAGGGCAAAGATTTTACGGAGCTTACTCAAGTAAAGTAAAGGTGACATTGATTAGTAAGCCACCAACTCCAACTCTAGTGGTGAAACGAAAAAATAGTACTACCACTGACCTTACCTGGAATGTGAAATATGCAGACGGAGTAGAGGTTTATGTAAAATGTGGCACAAAAGGAACCTATAAAAAATTTGCAACCTACAAATCAGGTTATATTGGCTGTTACCACAAGAATTTGAAAAAAGGAAGCACCTACTATTATCGTGTAAGAGCTTACGCAAATGTAAATGGGAAAAAGGTATACAGTGGTTATTCCGCTGTTAAGAAAATAACATTACCGAAGAAGTAAGAGAAAGGATAAACATATTATGAGTGAATTTAAGATTGCAGTAATAAAAGGAGATGGAATTGGTCCTGAGGTAGTAACAGAGGCCATGAAGGTACTAGATAAGATTGGAGAAAAGTATGGTCACACTTTTTCTTATGATCAGCTTTTAATGGGCGGCTGTTCCATTGATGTACATGGTGTACCACTTACTGATGAAACAGTAGAAAGAGCAAAACAAGCGGATGCAGTTTTACTTGGTTCTATTGGTGGGAATACCAGTACCTCTCCTTGGTACAAATTAGAGCCATCCAAAAGACCAGAGGCAGGACTTTTAAAAATTCGTAAGGAGCTTGGTTTATTTGCTAACTTAAGACCAGCTTTATTATATCCAGAGCTAAAGGGAGCTTGTCCTTTAAAAGAGGAAATCTCCAACAAAGGCTTTGATATGATGATTATGCGTGAGCTTACAGGTGGATTATATTTTGGAGAACGTAAAACTGTAGAAGAAAATGGTAAGAAAAAAGCCATTGATACCTTAAGCTACTCAGAGGATGAAATTAGAAGAATTGCCATTCGTGGCTTTGATATTGCAATGAAACGTCGCAAAAAAGTGACTTCTGTAGATAAAGCAAATGTATTAGATTCCTCAAGACTTTGGAGAGCAGTTGTTAATGAAGTTGCAAAGGATTATCCTGAGGTAGAGGTAGAGCATATGCTAGTAGATAACTGTGCCATGCAGTTAGTAAAGGATCCAGCACAATTTGACGTTATTTTAACAGAGAATATGTTTGGAGATATTTTATCAGATGAAGCATCTATGGTAACTGGCTCAATTGGAATGTTGGCTTCTGCATCCTTAAATGAAACAAAATTTGGTATGTATGAGCCAAGTGGCGGTTCTGCACCAGACATTGCAGGACAAAATAAAGCCAATCCAATTGCAACTATTTTATCAGCAGCAATGTTGCTAAGATTTTCGCTAGATTTAGATAAAGAAGCAGATGCTGTGGAAGCAGCTGTGAAAAAGGTACTTGAAGAAGGATATCGTACCTGTGATATTTTCTCAGAAGGTACAAAATTAGTTGGCACTGATGAAATGGGCGATTTAATCGTTGAAAGATTATAAAACACAAAAAATAGAAAAAGAAAGGAAATGAAACTATGAGAAGTGACGCAGTAACAAAGGGAATGCAAACAGCACCACAACGTTCTTTATTTAACGCATTGGGATTAACAGAAGAGGAAATTAAGAAGCCTTTAGTAGGAATTGTAAGCTCCTATAATGAAATTGTTCCAGGTCATATGAACCTTGATAAAGTAGTAGAGGCAGTAAAGCTTGGAGTAGCAATGGCAGGAGGAACTCCAATTGTATTCCCAGCGATTGCAGTATGTGATGGAATCGCCATGGGACATATTGGAATGAAATATTCTCTAGTAACAAGAGATTTAATTGCAGATTCTACAGAATGTATGGCAATGGCACATGCCTTTGATGCATTAGTAATGGTACCAAACTGCGATAAAAACGTGCCAGGTTTATTAATGGCAGCAGCTAGAGTCAATGTTCCAACTGTATTTGTAAGTGGTGGACCAATGCTTGCAGGTCATGTAAAGGGACAAAAAACTAGCCTTTCAAGTATGTTTGAAGCAGTAGGAGCACATGCAGCAGGTAACATGAGCGAAGAAGATGTAAATGAATTTGTAAATAAGGCCTGTCCTACTTGTGGTTCTTGTTCTGGAATGTATACTGCAAACAGCATGAACTGCTTAACAGAAGTACTTGGAATGGGACTACAAGGAAACGGAACAATTCCAGCAGTTTACTCAGAAAGAATCAAGCTTGCAAAGCATGCAGGTATGAAGGTAATGGAATTACTTGAGAAAAATATTAGACCAAGTGATATTTTAACAAAAGAAGCATTTATGAATGCATTAACTGTAGATATGGCACTTGGATGTTCTACTAACAGTATGCTTCATTTACCAGCCATTGCTCATGAAGCAGGAGTAGAATTAAATGTAGATATTGCT
>JAFPBJ010000222.1 GCA_017390525.1 Lachnospiraceae bacterium
ATGTAGCCCCTTCCATTTTCCAAATACTAATAAAGCAATAACAAAAATAAGCCCTAGTACGATTAAATGGTCTGTTCTTACATATTCCGCCATAGACCATTCTTCAAATTCTCCTAAATCCGAAGAATGATTCTTCATAATCAGTACGGTATCTCCCACCTCTACCTCTTTGATTTCAACACAAACTAAGGGGTTCTGGGTTTGTACTGCTTTTATTATTTTGCCTTTTTTCTTTCCCGTTAATACCTTTGCATTAAACTCAATTTCTACCTCCATTAATGGTTCCTCAGTTTCTACTCCTACATCAGTTTCCATTCGGTTTAAGATTTCTACTACCTTTACCTTTTGATACTCAATTTGTTGTCCCTCTTTAAAAATAGTCAAATCCTTAGATACATATTGATTTCCAAAATAGATAAATAGAATAGAAAAAATAATGGTCAGTATGTATACAATTTTATCCTTCATGCGTCTCTCCATTTCCTTTAACACCAAAAAAGGAAACTTTCGTTTCCTTTTTTATCCTCAATATAATACATTCAAATGCTTATCTTTCATCTAATGGTACATATGGTTGATGCTTCGCCACACTCTTATAAGCAGGACGAATAATCTTACCATCATTAATAATTTCTTCTAATCGGTGGGCACTCCATCCAGCAATACGAGCAATTGCAAATAATGGTGTATATAGCTGTAATGGTAAATCTAGCATACTATAAATAAATCCACTGTAAAAGTCTACATTAGCACTGACACCTTTATAAATTTTTCTTTCCTTTGCAATTACCTCTGGTGCTAAACGCTCTACCATAGTATATAGCTCAAACTCATCTGTGCGACCCTTTTCCTTAGATAAGGTTCCTACGAAACGTTTTAACTGATTGGCTCTTGGATCGGATAAAGAATATACAGCGTGACCCATTCCATAAATTAAACCTTTTTTATCAAAGGCTTTCTTTTGTACCAAATCTACTAGGTACTGGCGTACCTCATCTTCATTCTTCCAATCCTTTACGTTTTTCTTCATGTCATCAAACATTTGCACTACCTTAATATTGGCACCACCATGTCTAGGTCCCTTTAATGAGCCTAATGCGGCTGCTACTGCAGAATACGTATCTGTTCCTGAGGAAGATACTACATGAGTAGTAAATGTGGAGTTATTACCACCACCATGCTCTGCATGAAGTACAAGTGCAAGGTCTAAAATTTTAGCCTCTAGCTCAGTATACTTACTGTCTGGTCTTAAAATATATAAAATATTCTCTGCTGTTGAAAGCTCTGGTTGAGGTGAGTGGATAAACAAGCTATTTCCATCATGGAAGTGAGAATATGCTTGATATCCGTATACAGACAACAATGGGAACAATGCAATTAAGCCCAAGCATTGTCTTAATACATTCTCTACAGAAGTATCATCTGGATTATCATCATAAGCGTATAAAGTAAGTACGCTTCGTGCAAGTGTATTCATCATATCCTGACTTGGTGCCTTTAAGATAATATCTCTTACAAAGCCTGTAGGTAGGGATCTAAATCTTGCAAGCTGCTTTGTTAAGCCTTCTAGCTCCTCTTTATTTGGTAGCTTTCCAAACAATAGTAAATATACAGTTTCTTCAAAACCAAATCGCTTATCCTGCATAAACCCATCTACTAAATGTTCCACATTAATACCAGAGTAATATAGCTTACCTTCACAAGGAATCATTTCATAATCTTCAATTCGA
This sequence comes from Lachnospiraceae bacterium, assembly GCA_017390525.1. Classification (GTDB taxonomy): domain Bacteria; phylum Bacillota; class Clostridia; order Lachnospirales; family Lachnospiraceae; genus RGIG989. Next base: position 1,731 of record JAFPBJ010000222.1, read on the forward strand.
TAAGATAAAATCTCGGATACTTCTGTAAGTCCTGTTAATACACCTTTACCATTTAGCTCTCTTAAGCCTCTTTTTACTTCATATTTTGTAAATAATTCTGGATCTATTTTACTATTTTTTTCACAAAGCTGTGCCATTGCCTTTATTTCTGGGGTTATTTCTGAAAACTTTCCTTTCATACTACTGTCTCCTTTTCTCTGTGATCTATTTTTGTACGAATCCTAAACGATTCTATTATGATATAAAATTCATTTAGTGCAATCACCTATAGGGCTAATGAAACTGCTTCGTTCTTATCCTATAAGGGGTACTTTATTTATGCCCCATAATAGCATAAAGATAAGTCCCATGTCAACTTTATGGATAGATTCAGGGTAAAATTTCTAATAAAATAAAGTTTTTTTCTATTTTGCCTTTCCTTTTGCTTGTAATGTAATGGTAAGAGTTTCCTCTGAATAGCTTCCTCTCGCATTCTGACGTTTGACTACTACCTTTACCTTATCTCCTTGTTGCTTTCTAGATAGCATACTTTGTAAGCTACTCATAGAAGAAATTTTATCTCCATCAAACTCTACAATAATATCTCCAGCTTCAATTCCACCCTTTTGTGCTGGGGAATCCTCAGATACTTCACTTACATAAATTCCACTTGGCCAATTAAATCTTTGTTGCATTTCCTCTGTAATATCACTACCCATAATTCCTAAAAAGGCTTGTTGCTCCTCTGGAATTGGATTCATTAAAGAATTAATAATTGGTGTAGCATCAGAGATTGGAATGGCGTATCCCATACCTTCTACTCCATTTCCAGCATATTTAGCGGAGTTAATTCCAATTACCTGTCCCTTCATATTAAGAAGTGCACCACCACTATTTCCTGCGTTAATCGCTGCATCTGTTTGAAGAAGAGTCATATTTTTATCCTCAAGGGCTACTTCTCTATTTAGGGCACTGATATATCCTACTGTAACAGATTGTCCATAGCCTAGTGCATTTCCTATGGCAACTACCTGCTCTCCTACCTGTAAATCATCAGAATCTCCAAGAACCGCTACTGCAATGGCATCTAAGGTATCTGAATCAATATCCTTTAAATCAATGGAAATAACTGCTAAATCTGAATCTGCATCTGTTCCCTTTATCGTCGCTTTTACTGTTTTTTTGTCAATAAATTGTACCGTTAATTCTGAAGCACCCTCCACAACGTGATTATTGGTAGCAACAAGTAGCTCGTCGTCACTCTTTCCTATTATAATACCCGAACCACTACCTTCACTTTCACGATTGTATTGTTGGTTAAAGAAATCGTATTCTGTAGTCACTACCTTACTTGTAATGGCAACAATGGATGGCATACTGTTTTGTGCAATTTGTGCCACACTTCCCTCTTCTACCTCTGTCTTAGAGGAGGTGTTGGTTACAGTTGTGGTAGTTTTCACTTCCTTATTAGAATGGGAGGTTTGTGCACTTGATGCTAATAAGCCCCAATTATGACTTGCATATTCCATTCCTATCATAGTAGTTCCTGCTAAAATGCCAAATACTAAGCTAGATGCCACTAGCCTTCCTGCCTTCTTTCCAAAGCTATCCTGCTTCTTCTTAGGCTGTGCATTAGGATTAAATTCATAGGTAGGTGCTGTAGAAGCTCCTGCCCCTGTAAAGGTTTCATTATTATATGATGTTTCATTATATGGCGTTTCGTAGGTTTCTATCACTTCCTGGTTCATTTCATTGTTTTGTTCATTTAGTCCATTATTTTGTTCTTCCATAGTAATTCCTCCATTCTCTTATGGGCTGTTTCCTTTTGATGTATTTATCTTATCAATGAATTGTGTTTAAATTGTGTTCTAACTTTTAAGAAAATGTGTATTGTCACGAATAATTAAGAAATTTTTCATTGAGAAATTTTTTCAATTATTGTATGATTGTTATTAGCCCCAATGGGAATGATTGTAAATTTTCGGAAAGGATTTTAGATATGATCAATACAAACAAAAAATCTTTTGGTATTTTATCTGCTATTTTAGATGGGCTAATGATTTTTTTATCTGCTTACCTATCTTATTGGCTACGATTTGATTCAAATTTATTTTCTATTAAAGGATATTACCTGACCTTTGCCCAATATGCGAAGCTGGTAATTTATATTATTCCATTTTATTTACTCATTTATTGGTTTTGTCATTTATATGAATCTAGCTATTATATGCGAAGACGATACGAGCTTGCCAACATTATAAAGGCAAATGGCATTGGATTTTTACTTTTAACCTTATGCTTATATTTATTGGATGATGACCGTCTTTATTCTAGAAAATTGATTATGGTCTTTTTTGTTGTGAATATGTTTTTATGCTTTGTTTCTCGTAATATCATTCGTTCCTTTTTACGAATGCAAAGAAAACGTGGAATTAAGCTTCGCCATGTTATCTTAGCTGGATATAGCCCTGCTGCTACCGCTTATATTGACCGTTTGGTTTCTCAGACACAGCTAGGCTACAAGGTGGACGGAATTTTAGCAGATAACATTGATTCAGATTTCGTTTATCGTGGTGTGAAAAAAATTGGTGACCTAAAGGACTTAGAGTCCCTTCTTATGACCAATGCCTATGATGAGGTAACCATTACCTTAGGGCTTAAAGATTACGATAAGCTAGAGGGCTTAGTAAACACCTGTGAAAAATGTGGTGTCCATACGAAATTTGTGCCTGATTATTATAACTTTATTGCTACCAAACCATACACAGAGGACTTAAATGGACTTCCAATTATCCACATAAGAAACCTTCCTCTTAGCAATTTTGTGAATCGTTTTATTAAACGTTTGATTGATATTGTAGGCTCAATTATTGCCATTATTTTATTTTCAGGTGTTATGGTGATAACAGCAATTTTAGTTAAGCTAAGCTCCCCAGGTCCTATTATTTTTAAACAAGTGCGTGTGGGACTTCACAACAAGGAATTTAATATGTATAAGTTTCGCTCTATGGGCGTACAACCTGCTAGTAAGGAAAAACAAGCCTGGACTACCAGCAACGACCCTCGTGTTACGAAAATCGGTAAGATTATTCGTAAGACCTCTATTGATGAGCTACCACAGTTTTTCAATGTTTTAATGGGAAATATGAGCTTAATTGGTCCAAGACCAGAGCGCCCTTATTTCGTAGAGAAATTTAAAGAGGAAATTCCTCGCTATATGATTAAACACCAAGTACGTCCAGGTATTACAGGCTGGGCACAGGTAAACGGATATCGTGGCGATACCTCTATTCGTGGTCGTATCGAGCATGATTTATATTATATTGAAAACTGGTCCTTATGGTTAGATATCAAAATTGTATTCCTAACTATTTTCAAAGGATTTGTAAACAAAAACGCATACTAGAAGGGATGAGACAGTTGAATCAAGAAGTAAACCAGAGAAAAAGAACATCGTCAAGAAAGAAAAAGCGTTCCAGAAAAAAACGTCGTGCAAAATTAATTCTAACCTTTGAAATTCTACTTATTTTAGTTTTAATTGCAGGCGGAGTTTATTATTATAACTTTAGTAAATTACAAAATTACGATTTAGATAAAGGAAATATTGCAGTCAATGATTTTAAGGATGAGAATATGAAGGATTATTACACCTTCGTATTATATGGTGTGGATTCCCAAACCAATCAGCTAGCAAAGGGAAATCGTTCCGATTCCATTATTATTGCATCTATTAACAAAAAGACAAAAAAGGTAAAATTACTTTCTGTCTATCGTGATACCTATTCTAGCGTAGAGGGACACGGCTTTACCAAAATTAATCACGCTTATTCCTATGGAGGCCCAGAGCTTTCCCTTAGCACGATTAATCGTAACTTCGATTTAAACGCACAGCAATTTGTCACTGTAAACTTTAAATCGTTAGCGAATGTAGTTGACTTATTAGGAGGCATTGAGCTAGATATCCAGAAGGAAGAAATGTCTAATCTAAATGCCTATATTGGTAATATGAATAAAATTAATGGAGGAAATTCTCCTAAGATTAAAAATCCAGGTAAGCAAACTCTAGACGGAAACCAAGCCGTTGCTTATGCAAGAATTCGTTATACGGCTGGTGGAGATTTACGAAGAGCTGAACGTCAAAGAATCGTGGTAGGACAGATTTTAGCTAAGGCGAAGAAATCAAATCCTGTTACTATTTCAAAAATTATTGATGAAATGTTTCCACAGATTTTAACTAGCTTTTCTTCTAAGGAGGTATTATTCCTTGCAAAGGATTTACTTTCTTATGAAATCGAAGATAGCCAAGGCTTCCCATTTGACAATAAGGGAGCAAAAATAAAGGGCGTATATTACGGACTTCCTGTTACCTTAGAAAGTAATGTAATTAAAATGCACAAATATTTATACGGAACAGAAAATTATACCCCATCTGATACGGTAAAGGAAATTAGTAAATCCGTATCAGGTAGCTAACATAGCAAAGAAAAAACAACAGCAAGGCTTTACTTTCCCTGCTGTTGTTTTTTTTCTATTAAGGTATCTAATAGCGTAAGGAGCTGTTCCCTACTCTTTATTTGAACTCCGTCCATACCTAGTTCTTTTGCCGCTTCTATATTTTCTAATCTATCGTCTAGAAAGAAACATTCCTGTGGGCTTAGCTGATAGGTTTCAAATAAATAATCATAAATTGCCTTCTCTGGCTTAATGGCATTGACCTGATAGGATACTACAATTCCATCCATATCCTCTAGGAAGGAAGCCCCTTTCGTATGCTTATCAAATAAATCCTTAGAATAATTAGATAAAATATACAAGTGATAGCCCATTTGCTTTAGCTTATGTACCTTTTCCCATACATCCTCACGTTTTACATGCATATATTCTCCATTGGTAATAAACCATTTGGTTACCTCTTTATCCTTTGGATACTTCTGTTGATACTCTAGAATTACCTCTTCTTCTGACTTACCATAGTCTAGCTGACGCCAAAGAGGGTCATCAAACATAAGCGTACCCACTCGAATTGCTTCTGCTTCCGAAAGCCCATAATCCATAAGCATATCCTTCCAACGATACTCTAGCAAAACATCCCCTACATCAAAAATGATATTTTTTATCATATGTATTCACTCCTATTCCTTTCGTAAAATATCTAACGTATGAGCGCTAGCTCCCATTAAATCAGCCCTTTCGCAGGTGGCAAAATGATACTGCATAAATTGCTCAAACACCTCTGGTGTCATTTCCTTTAGAATAGGTCGAATATAATTAGCTGGTCCATCTGCGGCTATAATTTTTTCTCGTTTTACCCCCGCTGCCTGATTGATTGCAGCAATATCCTCTAATCTAACATAATCGTATAAATCCTTTGGCTCTGATACACAGTGGAAATCTTTTGTTAAACGATTGTCCTTAAGGCAGGACAAAATATTATTTTCCTTAAAGGCGTAGGTAAGCACACTGTACTCATTCATACAATAGGCTACTAAAATTACTCCACCTACCTTTGTTACCCTCTTGGCTTCTAAAAGGGCTGTTACCTTATCTTCAAAGGTGAATAAATGATACATAGGACCAAAAAGTAGAGTTACATCAAAGGAAGCATCCTGAAATCTGGATAAATCAAGAGCTGTTCCCTGATACGCCTTTACCTTTACCTTAGTCTTTTGAGAGCGAAGTACCTCTAGGTTATGCTCTACTAGCTCAAGGGCTGTCACGTCATGACCTTCCTCTGCTAAGGCAAAGGAATATCTTCCCGTCCCCGCCCCAATGTCTAAAATTTTACACTTCTCCTTTGGCAAATATTCACAAATATACTTCATAGAAGTTAAAAATTCCACTTGACCATGTGGGCTGGTTAGTCGTTTATTTTCTTTAAATTTATTGTAATATGCTTCTATCTCTTTCAAACCTATCCTCCAAAAAAATCCGTTATACATTTTTTCATTTTCTTAGTATAACGGATTTCTTTTGTAAATACAAATTTATTTCTTTATTTTACTGTAATGGTGACCTTTGCATCCATAATTTTTAAAACAATTCTTTATCATTTAATAAAAAATCAATGATATTCTGGTGAATAATCCCATTCTCGTCCATAAATGTGCGTGGTATATCACTTCTTATTATAATTTTTTTGAAAAAATCCTTTGAAAGCAAAAGTGAATCCAACTCACTATTGATTTTATCTGTCATGTGCATTTCATAGGCTGATTGAATATAAACTCTCTTGTCTGCACTATTCACAACAAAATCTATTTCCTTTTGAACATTTTGTCCCTTTCTTCTATCTGTCACTACTCCTACATCTACAGAGTATCCTCTAGATATTAACTCATTATAAATAATATTTTCCATGATATGACCAGGGTCAAACTGTCTAAAATTTACCCTTGCATTACGCAAACCAATATCAACATAATAATATTTATTGGGATATTCAAAATATTTTTTCCCTTTTACATCATATCTTCTAGCTTCACTGATTAAAAAAGCTTCCTTCAAATACTCTAGATAACAATTCACCGTATTGGGACTAACATGATCATTCTTAATACTATTAATTGCATTGGTTATATTAGTTGGATTCGTAAGCGAACTAATAGATGAACTAAGATAATCTAACATATCACTTAATATATCTTCTCGTTCAATCCTTTCTCGTTCTACAATATCTTTTATATATACTTCCTTAAATAACCTATCAAGATAATCCTTTTTTTGCTTATCCGTTTTTAAATGAATTAAATATGGCATCCCACCATATAACATATATTCATCAAACGCCTCTCTTTTTTCTCCACCAACAGCTTCATAATATTCTTTAAAACTAAATGGATTCACATGAATCTGTGAGGATCTACCGCGAAACTCTGTAAGAATATCCTTAGATAGCATTTTGGAATTACTACCCGTTACATAGATATCGAGATTTTTATAATCCTTCAATTCGTTTAACATATCATAGATTGTAATTACTTCATCATCTGCTTCTGAATCAATTACTTCCCTACAAAATTGTATTTCATCAATAAACAAATAGTATGGTTGCTCTTTTCCTTCAATCATCCCTTCCACATACTCACATAACTTAATTGGATTACGGTATTTTGCACCTTTTCTTTTATCCAACTCAATCATAATTATATTTTCCTCTAATACACCATCTTCTAAAAGATAATTCTTAAACAACTCAAAGAGCAATACAGACTTTCCACTTCTTCTAATGCCTGTGATTACTTTGACTTGTCCATCCCACATATAATCTATGATTTGTTTTAAATATCTGTCTCTATTTACCATAACTACCTCTCCCAAAGAATTACCTTTCATTGTGTTCACACATTTATTATATAATTATATCCCAAATGAAGCAACATAAAACTGAAAAGTTGCGACGCACGCGTCGCAACTTTTCAATGAAATAATATTTGGTTATTTTACTGTAATGGTGACCTTTGCGGTGGTTCCGTTTGCTGCCTTAATGTATAGGGTGGTTTTTCCTTTCTTAAGGGCGGTTAGGTTGCCGTTTTGGTCTACCTTTACAATGTTGCTGTCTTCTACGAAGTAGCGTCTTACTGCTACGAATTTGGTAGGAAGCAGCTTTTTCTTTTGGTTTGCTTTGATAAGGGTTGTAGTTACCTTTTGTTTTTTACCTACAGTTAGGGTAATGGTTGTGTTCTTAGGAGTTACCTTAGAAACGTTAGTATAAGCTTTGTGCTTGGTTCCTACTGTAAATAAATCCATAGTTTCTCCTAGGTATTGTTTCTTACCATTTACCATGCGGTAGGCTTTTACTCTTACCTTGTAGCCTGTTTGGTTTGATACCTTCTTGCCTAGTACCTTAGAAATAGATAGGCTAGTTTTGTTGGCTGCAGCCGTAGCAACCTTTGTTTTGGCGGTAATTTTTCCGCCATAGGTGGTGGCAAAAATGTCGTAGCCTTCTGCTCCTTCTACCTTACTCCATTGTACCTTAAGAACGCTGTTTTGCCAGCCTAGCTTAGCTAGCTTATTCATGATATTAGAGTTTACAGTCCATTTTTCTTTGGTTATTGTAGTATCGTTTGCTGGAGTACTATCAATTACGATCACATAATCCGATGCGTGGGTAAATTGTAAATCTGCATTTCCACTACCGTCAATTTTACTAGCACCTATGAATTCTAGCTCTTTTCCTTTTGCTGCCTTAGGGTTATAGTAGTATAGGTTGGCATATAGTCCCTTATTCTTAGCATCTAAATGAACGGTAAGAGTGGCAGTAAAGCCAAAGTCTCCGTTGTGGTTTAGACTAAGCTGTAGAGAGTTTTTCTCTTTTGTTACCTGATTGATTACCTCTGCTGGAATGTTATTGGTATTTGTATTTACTCCCAGGTCAAGGTCACTGGAAATGTTCTTAATATCATTTCCATTTAATTTCCAGCTGATTCCATTTCCTAAATCAAAAACTACCTCAATATTTTTACCCTTTATGGTCTCTAGAACATCCTTTGGTACGGTTGTATTATCTTTGATGTTAATTGTAACCACTGGTGGCTCTTTGCCTGGCTCTTGGGTTAATGCTTGCTCCAGCTCCTTCTTCGCATCAGGCCAGAATTGGTTGGTGTTATCACCACCACCGATGATACCTCCACCGATACCACCGCCGCCACTAGAAGGCTTAACCCCAATGGTTAGCATTCCATTTGTAAAGCTAATGGTGTAATTATCTCCTGTAGGAGCTGTGAAACCTTCAATTACAATCTCATAGGTTCCAGCCTTCGTATTATCTGGTGTCTGTGCGTATGACATATTCACCGTACCACCCAGATTATCACTTCCACATAAGCCTGTGACCGTATAATCGGTTCCAAGTACTAGATTCGTTAAATCTGGAACTGTCTCACCAATGTAAATGCTCTTATCCTTAGCCGCTACTATAATCTGTGCTTTTGTAATCTCAAAGCTGTAGCTTGCTGTTCCCACATAGTCAGCGGATGAAATGGTAAATACTGCAGTGTAGCTACCTGCGTTTGTTGGTGCACCCTCTAATTCAGAAGAATTGCCCGCTTTATAATAAGTTACGGTAGTTTCACCAGTTGCTGTTTCATCCTCTGCGGTCTTCCATACTGGTGTGCCTGTATAAGCATAAGCATTTCCATTGTAGGTACGGTTGCCGCAGGTTACACCTGAAAGGGTTACTGGTGTCTTGTCTGTGGTTTTAATGGTTAAGGTTGCCGCTGAAATATCATAGTTATCATTGGTAAATGTAATCGGAACTGTGGCTGTCTTG